>JAUZPS010000154.1 GCA_030705945.1 Bacillota bacterium | reverse complement strand
CTATATTAAGGATAAGATAATGAAAAAACAATATCAGGACGTAATCAATTATAAGAGCGCCGGAAAATGTTCGGAGTTAGCTTTTTATACACCTGACCATTTCTATCCGTTACTATATATCTTAGCTGCTTCAAAAGGGGATGACCAGGTATCAATATTCAATGATTCATGTACAATGGGTTCTTTATCCATGACAAGTTATTTATTTGAGTGAATGTAAGACTATTAATTGCCATTTATTACTGCACAGGCATTCCCACTACGGGGGTGCCTGTATTAATGTTAAAATTTGACACCTGAAAGAGCGGAAATTGGCAACCCCCGATTGTAGCTATGCTGGTATTATGCGCTTATAAATAAAATCTGGCAAATTTTTCTGAGTTATCGTTTGTTTTTACATGTATCTCGGCTGTACCCCTTCATTAGTCCTATTAGGAAAGCAAAAACGGATCCTATTGATTCAAAATTAAATATATAAAGAGTTATTATTTTTAGTCCGATATATTGATATGTCGCTACTAATCAAATATTAATTCATATTTAAACCAATTAGAATATGAGTTTGCTATTATTAAAATATCCGATTAGTTTGAGGCGCTGATATAAAAATATTCTTTTATCGTCTGATCCAATGTAGTCTTATTTCTCATTACCTTGAATTGAAAAATAAATGTAAGATGGTAGGTGATAAATACAATATTGCTTGTTTGCTTGTTCTACCTTTGCAATAGGGAAGGAGATTTATGGAATTGACATAAAGTATGTTATTGAGATTATTGGCATACAGCCTGTGACCGGAGTTATGGATCTTCCAAACTATATAAAGGGCATTATAAATCTTCGAGGAAAAATCGTCCCTGTTATGGATATAAGGCTAAGGCTTAAGAAAAATTTTAAGGACTATAATGACAGAACCTGCATTATAGTAGTAAACATCGGTGAAGTATTCATAGGTCTCATAGTCGATAATGTCTCAGAGGTTATTTCAATACCTGAGGGCAACATAGTAATTCCAACGTCTAAACAAGCATGTTTTAGCAGTAGGTATATAGAAGGTATAGGCAAGGTAGGAAATGATATAGCGCTTATCATAAGTTGTAATAAACTGTTAGGCCAAGATGAAGTTGATAATATTAACAAACAGTTAACTAATTAATAATTAACGCTAGGAGAGAGTGTATGAAAAAGATTGATATTTATAGCTTTAAGGTAAAACTCATAGCATCAATGTTGTTGTTATTTCTCATCCCAATCATAATCATCAGCCTTGTTATTGATAATCAAATGAAAAGTCAACTGAAAAATGATTTTATAAGTTCTACCACAAACGAAATTCACCAGGTTGACACAACAATAAGCACTTTTTTTGAGGGCATAAAGGAAAATGTTCAGATGATGTCTCAAAATCCATTACTCATGAAGACAGATGGAACCATAAAAAACTACCTGACTAACAACAGCGATGAAACAAAGATGACACCTTCAAAAAATGGAGGACTTGAAGCCCAGATATATAATGAATTTTTAGGATTTGCAGTATCTCATCCTAAGTATACATATGTATACATGGGATCAGAAAAGGGCGGCTACATTCAATGGCCTGAAGCTACAATAATGAAAAACTATGACCCAAGGCAAAGGCCCTTCTACTTAACAGCAATGGCGAACAAAGGAAAAGTTACTGTCAGCAATCCTTATTATTGGCCAGCTGATAAAACTTACGGCATTAGCGTTGTTTCCACATTCAATGATGAAAAAGGTCAGCTTGCAGGGGTCGCAGGTATGGATGTAAGCCTAAATGAAATGACCGATATGGTAAAGGCAATGAAGGTCGGACAGAGAGGGTATGTTATTCTGGTGGATGCAAAAGGTACAATTATTGCGCACCCAAACAAAAGTGAATTAAATTTTAAGAATATATCTGAACTCAACACAAAAGGGTTAGAAGATATATCAAAGATAACAAATACTAATTTTGAAACAAGTGTTGATGGTAAGTCAAGCTTTATTAATACATATTCATCTGAAAAGACCGGATGGAAATATATCGCGGTTATAGAAAAAAGTGATGTTATGGCTGGGGCTACTCGTGTTGAAATGGTTATCCTGGTTCTAGTGCTTATATTCCTTGTTTTGGCGGTTTTTGTAATATTTATTACAGCCGGTAAGTTTTCAAATCCCATTAGTGACTTTGTTGAAGTACTGAAATCTGTAAAAATGGGTGATTTTACAAGGGATGTTCCAAAGAAGCTTTTGAATCGTAAGGATGAGATGGGTATTCTGGCGACTGCGCTTTCTGATATGATTGATAATGTTAGCTCAGTGCTAGGAAGAATAAACATATCTGCCGAGCAGGTGGCATCAGCATCAGGACAGATTGCTTCATCAAGTCAGGCTCTTTCACAGGGCGCTACAGAGCAGGCTAGCTCCATAGAAGAGATTACTGCCAGTATAGAGCAGCTTTCTTCTCAGACAAAGCTTAACGCATCAAATGCAACTAATGCAAATAATCTAGCTAATGAAGCAAGAATGAATGCAGAACAAGGTAATCTTAAAATGCAGGAAATGCTGAAGTCAATGGCTGAAATCAATGATGCATCGACAAGTATATCGAAAATAATCAAGGTTATTGATGAGATAGCTTTCCAGACTAATATACTTGCGCTCAATGCAGCTGTTGAAGCAGCGCGCGCTGGACAAAACGGTAAGGGTTTTGCTGTAGTAGCAGATGAGGTTCGGAACCTTGCAGGAAGAAGCGCAAGCGCGGCGGAAGAAACAACATCAATGATAGAAGGCTCAATTAAAAAAGTAGAAGCAGGAACCCAGATTGCAAATTTAACAGCTAAAGCTTTAAGCAATATTGTTGAAGGAGTTGCTGAGGCAGCAAATCTTGTTGGAGAGATTGCAACATCTTCAAATGACCAGGCGTCAGGGATAGCGCAAATAAATCAGGCAATAATTCAGGTATCACAAGTTGTTCAGAGCAATTCAGCAACCTCGGAAGAGGTAGCTGCATCAAGCCAGGAAATGTCAGCTCAAGCTGAAAATCTTAAAGAATCAATAAATACTTTCAAGCTCAAACCATCTGAAAATGCTAATATTAATTTTAATAATATAAGTCCGGAGATATTAAAGATGCTTGAGAATATAAGCAAGTCCAATCAAAAAGAGGCTTTAAAAAATATTAGTCAAACAAGAAAAAATTCTGATACATCAATAGCAAAGATAGCTTTGAGTGATAAAGAGTTTGGCAAATATTAGGAAGCATAAATGATTCCGTCTATGGTCGGATTTCAATCCTTCTTAGACAAGTTTTTAGAATTTAATTTATATAAAAAGCACTATTAATCTTACATTTGACGGAGCAAAATAACGAACGCTTTAACGTTATTTTGCGATAGGCAAATGTAAAAGATTAATTGCTTTTTATTTAGTTTACAAAATATATTGTATTATAACACTTGTATTTAAATTATTGCCAATTTATTAAGTTTTATACGAAAACTTGATTAAATTGGCAATAATCATTAATAATGGTAGATTATACTTCTTATAAAGGTTTTAAAAGATTTTTTCTTTTGTAACATAATATAACTGTAGTTCCGGCGAATGTTGTCCCTACTTATGATTTAAAATATGAGCTGATGTTTATCATATTGCTTCCATCAGAGTTAATTCTATGTAGCTCCATGGAATCAGTGTTTGCTGGAGTAAAATATATGCAATTTCCAATAACAGATGATCCAGAACATATATTGTTGCATAGACTAATATCAAATAGTCCATCTATCCGTAATCTATGCAAATTGTAATTATTAGTATAGCTATTGCTCCTACTTGTATAGTAAATACTATTGTTGATTATATTAATTTCATCTGCTGGAGATGTAGAAATTTGAGTTGTTTTTCCGTCTATTGGATTGTACTTGAATATACCTTTATAAGATAAGCCAGTTCTTTCATCCTTATAATCAGCCGCTGAATAATACAATTCATTATGTCTTTTTTAGGATTGCGCCATTCAAGTTCCATTTCATCCACCTCAAGATTGATTAATCATATTTCGGATTATTTAAAACAAAATTATCATCCTTTAATTGCAAAGGCATTATTGCCACAACAATATGTTTGTGTTTTAATAATTCCTTTTGTATGAAATAGGTGGTGTTATTGTGCATTATCTTTTGCCACCAAGATTTAACGGAAAATTGAGGCAGAATTACAGTTATCATATCTCCTTTCTGATAATCGTATTCTTCAGACTCGATAAATTTAATCAAGGGAGAAACGACTTTTCTAAAAGGTGAATACTTTACTATTAAAGGTATCTCGGTATTTATCATAGAGTATTTCTCCCTTATCTTATTAGCATGGTCTTCATCTAATGAAATATTAAAAGCGACTACATTATCAGATATCGTTTTTGCAAACCTCAAAGCTCGTATACTAGATTTATTAATACTTTCAAGCGGTACTATTACACGATTTCTATAGCTGCTTTTTTCCATACTAAAGCTTTTTAGTTCTGTAGTTTTAATATTTAATTGTTTAGTAAGAGCTACATAATGTTTTTTCACCCGCATAAACATTAGAACTAAAAGAGGAGTAACTATAATTACAATCCATGCGCCGGCAACAAATTTTTCAAAAGCGATTATCAATACAACAACTGCTGTAGTTAAGGCGCCAAAACCATTAACAAAAGCTTTAACTTTCCACCATTTGCCCTTAATTTTTCTCCATCTTATAACCATGCCAAATTGTGATAATGTGAAGGATGAAAACGCTCCTATCGCGTATAGTGGTAGTAATAATGTCACATCTCCTCTAAATACTATAATTAAAATTGCAGCGATAGCAGATAAGACTATAATACCGTTTGAAAAACTTAGTCTATCACCTCTCATACTGAATTGTCTAGGTACATATCCATCCTTGCCCATGATTGACATTAAAAGTGGAAAATCTGAATAAGCTGTGTTTGCGGCCAACACCAAAATGAGAATTGATGTAGCAGTAAAAAAGTAGAACATAAAGTTTTTGCCAAATACATAAAATGCGATTTGATTCAAAACAGTTTTTCCTTCAACTGGAACAACATGATACATATTTGCAAGAATGGATATACCACCAAATATCAATAGTACAAAAATTGATAATAGCCATAATGTTTTTTTTGCATGTTTTGACGCCGGTGTTTGAAAATTAGGGACAGCGTTACTGACGGCTTCAACACCGGTAAGGGCGGTACAGCCGTTAGAAAATGCTTTTAAAATCAGAAATATAGTTACTGCGCCGTTTGCTTTTAATTGTTGCATTGGAGCTGATGTATTTACCATACCAAGTTTAATCTTTACAATCCCAATAATAATCATAGCAAATGATCCTACAATAAATGCATACGTTGGAATGCTGAAAATTCTTGATGATTCTTTTATCCCACGCAGGTTACCTATCATAAGAAACGATAGCACAAGTATACATATCAATACACTATATGGCGCTAGGGAACTAAATGCAGAAGTTAGCTGAGCTACACCAGATGAAATACTAACCGCTACAGTAAGCATATAATCTATAGCTAAAGCAGTGCCAGCAGTGACTCCCGCTATATGTCCTAAATTATCTGTTGCAACGATATATGCTCCTCCTCCATTTGTGTATGCTGATATAGTTTGACTGTAAGAAAATGTAAGTATAACAAGAAGCGCAATAATAGCAAGTGAAATATACGTTAAGTACATAAAAGACAGGGCGCCTATAGCTGGAACTAATGCTAGCAGGATTTCTTCACCAGCATAACCTACTGAGGATATTGGATCGCTCGCCAAAATAGGAAGCCCCCAGAATACCTTATATTTTTCACCATGGATGGCCTCATTTTTAAGAGGTCTGCCAATTAATATTTTTTTAATCTGATCAACCATTTTTATCCCCTCTTCAATGCTAAATTTTTATAGTTATAAATTGTGTTTTAGATAATTTTTAAATTTGGTATCAATAAAAACAAAATTGATTATATACCTTCATAGTATTTATCAAAAGTTTAAATAAGTTGTAGATGAAAAATTATCCTATATACTGCAGGCTGTTTATCAAGTTTATATTATTCAATCGCATTAAATTATTAAATATCTATAAAATGCTATAAGTATAGATTATTGATTTTTATCAGTATTAAAATATACTTATAAGATAGAATACTGTGATGTATAGTAAAAAAATATAGAAATTGGGAGACTATTATGACAGGTACTTTAAAATCAAAGTTTACCTGGATATATCTTTTTCTTGTTGTATTAATAGCTGTTGTAGGTTCAGCCTCTATAATAAAGCTTTTAAGCTTAAGCAATACATTAGAAGGGCTTATGACAAACAACTATAAAAGTATTAATGCTGTTGCCAACATGTTAAGCGCTTTAGATATGCAGGATGCTGCAATGTTGACATATATAAATCTCGACAACCAAAAAGGTATTAACCAGTTTACTGAAAATTATAATTTGTTCTTAAAGTGGCTTAATATTGAGAGCAGCAATATTACAGAAGCTGGCGAAAGTAGCTATGTTGAAAATATCAACAAGAGCTATCTACAGTATATAAAGTCATTTTCTGAACTTCAGGAGATTAAAAATGAAGTTGGATTAAAAGAATCAATAAGTTTATATGATAGTAAGATTATACCAACCTTCTCTAGGTTAAAGAATGATCTAAAATCGATTGCATTAATTAATGAAAACGCAATGTTTAAAAGCAAAAACAGAGCGATACAAAATACCAAGAAATCCATTTATTTAGTTCTTCTTATTTCGGTGGTTGCTATTATTGGTGGATTTGCGCTCTCAAGGTACTTTGTAAATAAGCTGTTAATGCCGTTAAATACACTTACACAGAGGATACGGCTGGTAAGAGAAGGTGATTTAAGGCAAGAAGCGGTAGTTTTCTCTAAAGATGAAATAGGTGAGCTGGCAGTAGAATTTAATAATATGACTCAACGATTACAATCATATGAGCAGAGCTCATTGGGTAAACTAATGAATGAGAAGAACAAGTCCATGGCAATTGTAAAAAGCATATCAGATCCTTTAATTGTGATGGACACAAACTTTAAAATTATTCTTATTAACCATGCATGTGAGAACTTCTTTAATGTGCAGGAAGAAGAAGCCGTAAATAAACATTTTCTTGAAGTTCTGAGAGACGGTGAAATATTTGATTATATATCTGACGCCTTTTATTCAAAAGAAGATCTTGAAGGAAAGATAATTAGCATCAAATCTAACACTAATGGAAGAAACCTGTTTTTTAACGTTATTGTAACAAAGGTAATGAATATAAAATCTCAACTTACGAGCCTTGTTGTAACATTTCATAACGTTACGCAGTTTAAAGAATTAGAACTTACTAAGACAGATTTTATTTCAACAATCTCCCACGAGTTTAAAACTCCTTTGACATCAGTTATAATGGGTACCGGTCTTCTATCAGATGAAAATCTCGGCCCGTTGAATTCAAAGCAGGAAAAAGTATTATCTACAATAAAGGAAGATTCTGAACGGCTTTCTGTACTTGTGAATGATCTTCTTGAACTGTCCAAACTAGAATCTGGCAAGTCCGTATTTAATATGAAACCATGTTTGTTAAGTAAAATAATAGATAATTGTGTAAAATCACTTTTAGAGAGCGCTCATTACAAAAATATAAATCTGTTCTATGATGATAGTGAAATACTACCTGAAGTTAATGCGGATTTTGAAAAAATAACCTGGGTTCTTAATAACCTTATAACAAATGCTTTAAAATATACTGATTCCGGAGATGAAATCCGCATCAGCGCCAAAATAAATAACGGGATGATATTTATTTCTATTAGTGATACTGGGATAGGGATTCCGCAGGAGTATCTTGGAAAAATATTTGATAAGTATTTTCAGGTTAAAGGAAAGGATATTGAAGTTCGCGGCACAGGCCTAGGACTTGCCATAGTTAAGGAAATAGTAGAAGTTCATGGTGGTAAAATATGGTGTGAAAGCGAACTGGAGTCCGGAAGTGTTTTTACTTTCACACTTCCTTTGTATTAAAACTTGGCGCAGAATATGGAGGTAATATGAAAAAGGTATTAATCGCTGATGACACAAAAAGTATTAGATCATTATTGTCTACTTGCCTTGAAATTGAAGGCTTTATAACTGTAACTGCCAGTGATGGACAACAAGCTCTATCTCTAATTAAAAGTGAAAATTTTGATATGGCTTTTTTGGATATTAAAATGCCGCTTTTAAGCGGAACTGAAGTATTAAGAAAAATAAGAGAGGCTGAAATTAAGATACCAATAATTATTATGACTGCCTTCGCTACAGTAAAAAATGCAGTAGAATGTACAAAACTTGGAGCGGTAGCATACCTTCAAAAGCCTTTCTCAGTTGACAAGGTAAAGTCAGTTCTGTATGAAGTAAAGGGTTTTGGAGAAATAAATTTAGGTGAAAGCATTTTTAAAGTTGAGAATAAAATAGAAAATAATTTACACTTGGAAGCAATTGAGATACTAAAAGGATTAATTGCATTGGATCCTTCCAATGCAAATTTATATCTTCTTTTTAGCAAAGCTTATAGAGGAATTGGTGATACGGAAAAAGCAAAGAGGTTTTTTGAATCTTATGAAATTTTTAATAAATAATTCGTGTATTTTGTCTTTTAACTTACCTCACTTGGAAAACTGGCGTGAGAAACTAAACCGCGACATATTGAATAGATTCGGAAACTTTAAGCCAAATTATTCTGGAAATCAATGATGTAAGAATATAAAGATGCCGATCACCAAACCAATATCTATTGACTGAATAAATAGTTAGTATTATAATATGACTATAGAGTCATATGACTGGTTGGTCATATGACTTAACTTGTAAAACACAGATAAGAGGTGATCAGGTTGCCTAAAGAAACTTTCTTTAACCTTGATGAGGAAAAGCAGGAGAAGGTCATGAGAGCCGCCATCAATGAGTTTTCAGCTCATGGTTTTGAGAAGGCTAATATCGGATTAATAGCAAAAAATGCTGCTGTCGCTAAAGGAAGTATATACCAGTATTTTGAAAACAAAAAGGAGTTGTTTTTGTTTTCGGTAAAATGGTCAACTGATTATTTGATGAAAAAGTATGACATATACAGTTCATATAAAAATGCGACAACGGATGTTTTTGATTATT
>JAUZPS010000153.1 GCA_030705945.1 Bacillota bacterium | reverse complement strand
CCTCAGGCGCATTATTTGTGATTGTATAGCTGAATATATCAGTTGCCGTGGCTTTTCCGATATCAACCGGAGTAATTTTGGCAGTGGCTTCCAATGTAATGTTTGAAGGAACCACCAGTTCAGGTTTTGTCCTGTCAAGCACAGTGACATTCTGATCAGCCGTAACTGCGTTTCCGTTTGCATCCTTGGCAGTCCAAGTCACAACTGTTTTCCCTAAAGGAAAATACGCTGGCGCATTATTAGTGATTGTTACATTAAAAATATCTGTGGCTTTTGCCTCGCCTGGATTGACAGGCGTGCCAATTCCTGTAGCTTCCACAACCATTTCCCCTGGAACTGTAATTATTGGGTTTGTCGTATCTTTTACAGTTACCGTCTGTATTGAATAAGACTTGTTTCCCACCATGTCCTCTGCGGTCCATATGATTGTTGTTACGCCTATTGGGAAGCATAAATCTGCTGGAGCGTCATTAGTTGGAGTAATATTGATTATATCGGACACTGTTGCAGTCCCTAATTGAACATGCGTCAAAACAGCATTCGCTTCAACAGTTATATTCTGAGGAGCTATTATGACCGGTTTGGTTTTATCGATCTTGACTTCCTTTGTCTGTACTTCGCTTGAGAAGCCAACATTATCCACAGCCCAATAACTTATTGCTGTTATGCCTTCATTGCTCACATTAAATGAAGCTGTTGCGCCTTTCACAGTTTGTTCAACGGCTGAAGCTCCAATTTTATAATGAATTTCTTTAACACCGGAGTTTGAATCAACCGCTGAAAGGTTAACTGAAACATCGGAGTTATTCCATCCGTTCTGATTTTCATGGGTACTTAAATTGGCAGTGACTGAAGGTCCGCTCTTATCTAACTTAACAGTAACAGACTTTTGTGTTTCCGCGTTCCCCGCTTTATCAACCGACCAATAATTAACCTCAGTAACGCCTTCCACATCTACTACTGCCGTAGCGCTGCTTCCACTTGTCTTTACAGGAGTTCCGTTACCAAGCTTATAGTATACTGAGTCAACTCCTGAAACACTATCGATCGCATTAATCTTAATTTCTACTTTAGAGTTATTCCAGTTGTCAAAAACCGGCTGAGGAATAACAACGCTTGAAGCAGGGGGATTCTTATCTATGTTGATAGGGCCAAAGGTGACATTATGTACATTATTTAATACATCTGAAGCTGTACCTTTTGCAGTTTGATTCAAACCTTCGTTATCAAACACAAGGTCGGACGTACAGGATTTTACGGCTGATAATGTATCCACAGCAGTAAAATGCGCGGTAACTGGTCGATTTGTCCAAGTACCTGCAACATAGTCAGCTCCTTTATCATCCTTAACGCTTAAACCGATATCCGGAGCTGTAGTATCTGTCATGCTGACGCCTGCTGTCCCGATCTCAATATTAAATGTAATCTTGTTCCATCCAGATACGGTAGCAGTAAGCTGTAATGTCTGCTTTATCCCGGGGTATTGGGAAAACACCTGATACCCTTCTCCTATATAGCTAGCATATGTATTAGCCGCTGACGCAAATCCATTTGCGTTAGTTGTTACTGTAATAATTCTACTGCTTGATCCTCTCATAACAGCTGTAATCATATCATTCTTCGAAATCTCAAAGGTGACTGGAATACCGGCGAGAGGTTTACCGTCCCCGTCCTTCGCAACTACGGTATATGGAAGCAAAAAGCCCTTGCCTCCCGGTATAACAGCTGACTGTTGGGATAGCTTCATCTGCTGTTCGGTAGGTGAAAAAGGGTATAATGTCCCTGGCGTTTCCCCCGCAGCATTAACTTTAACCGCGCTAAATGCCGCCATAAAACAAACAGTCAGAAGTATCAACAAGCAGCATAAAATCCACTTATTTATCCTAACGCGACAATCACACACCAATCCTGGTTGTGTTGTTGGTTGTTTCATTGTACATTCCTCCAATATTTTTTTATTTCTTTTCCGAGAACCTAGTAAATAACTCGTTAATTAATATTAAGACACCCCAAACAGGCATAGGTTCATTGATTTTCTGCTTCCACATAAGAGGTTCATTTAAGAGTCCGGCTTTAGCAAGTTCATCTACGGCTCTGATCTTCCATTCTTCGGCGCAGGATGAATTTGACGATTCCTTTATCTTTTCATTCAGCGTATTCATAAACCACCCCCTTTCAATACCGGTACCTGGACAAGTCTTCCCTGCATTAGGGTTGTCTCTGTGAAATTTAACGCATGCATTAACATCCAGTTTCATCTGTAAAACAAAAAAGGCGCAGAATTCAAACATTGCATTCGCCTGCTGACCTGTAAATTTATTGAAGCCTGCATCAAAATTCCCAAGCATTTCAATGCAGAAAGCGCCATCATTCCAACCTAGAATTGAAGCCGGATCCTGATTAAAGTCTCTTCCAGTCACCCACTGACCGTCGGGCAGCAAAGTCAGGTGCTGCGCAATATCATTCCAGCCATTTGTATTCACATGATAATTACGCATAGCAGTCTGCAACGCTATTCCATTCGAGCCGTTATAGTCGCTGTGGTCCGGCTTCCACGTATGATGTACATGAAGTTGCTTTATACTTCTGGTCCATTTAAAATCTTTAACATAACTTTTCAGCTTTTGTGTATCCATTATCAAAAAACTCATTTTAAAATCCCCCCTTATCGCATGTTTTGCTTTATATCTACACCTCAAAGGGTTTTGATTGTACTGAAACCTTATTCTGCCTCACGCAAACCTCGATTTTGCTGTCAATCCATGCATCAAGATCATTATATGCATCAGTCAGAGCATTCTTAACCGAAGTTCCCATAATAGAAATTGCCTTTTGTTTAGCCAGATCAAATGACTTGCCGGCAGTTTCCTTGTCAAAGGTTCCCTGCTTCTTAATATTGTCTACAAAGGTTTGATTGACAGAAACTACAGCAGTCTCTATTGCATCTTCTGCAATACTGATATACTTATTTAAAGTATCGTTTTTGATCTTCTGCTCAAGTTCTGAAACTTTACTTTTGAGAAACATAATAATAAACTTTGATATAAAGCCGATAATTGGTATTATCAATACTGAAAATGTCGCGCTTATTGTTTCGGGTGTAACAAATTGATCCATTTTAATCACCTCCTGATTTTTAAGAAACTAAAGTTCGGAATATTAATTATGTGGTTAAGTTAAATCAGTTACTTTTTTCCTCTTCTAATTCCATAGCGCTCTGCTTTTTTGCAGCCTGGTTAACCTGTTCGCGGGAGCACACGCCATCTTCAACAAGAATATCTCCCAATCTTTTTCTCTTATCTGAAGAGACGCCGCAAAAAGCTTTCATTTCCAGCAAACATGCTCTGAATTTATCGCTATTCTTTTCTCCCGATATAAAAAATTCCCTCATGCTTCTATCTTGTTCCAATATTGATTTGTAGATATTTGAATTTGTATCGCTCACATCATGCTTCAGTGTTTCAAAACTGCGTGATAAAATATCGAATTTGTCTTCTTCCGCGAGCTTAAACACTTGCAGCCTTGATATGTTTTCTGAAAGCTCTCTGAAATTATCCGATATTTTATCTATAGATTCTCTGAAGATGTGTAACTGTTCAGCGCTTTGCTGAAGCACCATTTTCAGGCCCTCATTCGCTTTCATGGTTGAGCTCATAAACACCTTTATTATCACAACCATCGCGCTTAAGAAAAGCGTTAAAATTACTACCATTGCCCAGATTGACAAATTCTGAGTAGTTGAAGTTTCAACCATGCTGCTGACACTCTTGTCTGTAAGATCACTAATTAGCTGAATGATCACGTTTTAGCACCCTCCTATTGCTTCGATATTTTTTTATTCACATTAATATCTCCCTCCTTTATCTACAGAAAACCAAATGTAAAATTAGTTTATTCGTTGCGCCAAAAAGCCGAAATGGGTTTTTCAAAGCGAATCTATATAAAAAGCACTATTAATCTTACATTTGACGGAGCAAAATAACGAACGCTTTAACGTTATTTTGCGATAGGCAAATGTAAAAGATTAATTGCTTTTTATCTATATAAAAAATTTACAGTTGGTTTTCTATATAATTAAAGGCGATTACTATCGGAAACTTACAACCTTTAAATTATAGATAAAGCGCTATAAAATGTTAAATCTGCCTATCACAAAATAACGGACGGTTTTAACGGTATTTTACGATAAATGAAAAAGACCGTAATTAAAGTTTGTGGTCTTTTCCCACAAACCTAATTACAGTCTCGTAGCAAATAGTTATTAAAAATGGAGTTATTTGAAGTGGACTTAACTAAATTTGATAAAAATATTCAGCTTGTTATAATACAATAGTGTTGAACTTTAAAGCGCACATAATTACATCACTCATGTTTATTGCGCCATCGTTATTCAAGTCCACAATTGATTTATAATTAGGATTCCCTCTAACTGAGTTAAAACTTAAAGCTATCTGCATTACGTCAGCCATATTTATAACACCATCCTTATTAATGTCTTCAACAACGCTATTTGATGTATTTGTTGGTATGTTTGTGGGTGTATATGTTGGTGTATATGTTGGTGTTCTTGTCGGTGAGTTTGTTGGTGTTGGACTTGCGCTTGTTTTTTTAATAGCATTCTTATATGCATTTAGAGCTGATTCACTTGAATTGATTCTCCAATCAGTTTCTTTATTGTGACTAAACCAAACTTCTGCAAAAATTTTATCATATGATGATCTAATTTTATTAAAAGAATCGGTAATCCACTGCGCTTTGTTTCCTCCTACTTCTGTTGAAGCCCATTCGGCTATTAAGATTTGCTTGTTATAGTTTTTTAAGCTATTATATGGACTTAAAAAAATCTCATCAAAAGATTGCCAGGTACTTCCCCATGATTGTGTGGTTCCCCAATTATAACCATCTATAGAATTGTAATCCACATAATTATCACCAGGATAATGTCCTGTATAAGAAGTGTTTGGTCCTACATTACTACAGTTTATATTGAATATCCATTTTACATTATTTGCGCCTTCACTCCTGAAAATATCTACAATGTGTCTGAATGCAGATATATATGTGCTGTTTGTATTCTTACCCCCATCATAACCAATAGCCCATGGATACCAATTACCATTGGCTTCATGTAAAGGTCTTAACCAAATTTCCTTTCCATAAGACTTCATATCTTGAGCCATTTTTCTAATATAACTGTCGGCATTTCCATTCATAATTTGGACTGTGTCATATTCCCACGGCTCCCATGTCAGTAATAATATTGCATCGTTTGCATATACAGCATTTGCATATGTCTTAATAGAATCAAAATTGGTACTCCAGTTTATAAACATATGAGCAATGTCCAGATTTCTGTTTTCCAACTGGTTAAAATCCTTAATTCCATTATCAGTAGGCTCGGTACCCAACCAAGCGCCAACTTTTAAGTCACCAACAGCATAGCTTTCAGCAGTAGGAAATAATGTTATACATAATAACAATATTATCACCGCCAGAATAGAAAGTTTTTTTTGCTTGAACATAAAATTTCCCCCTATATTTCTTTCTTTTATAAATTTAAATCTCTTACAATAATTTTATATTAAGAATACTGATAGTTTCCATTAGCATTATTTTTAATTCATTATATTTTTTTTTGATAAAAACTCGAAATATATAAAAAGCAATTAATCTTTTACATTTGCCTATCGCAAAATAACGTTAAAGCGTTCGTTATTTTGCTCTGTCAAATGTAAGATTAATAGTGCTTTTTATATAGTAGAAATGTACTCTACTTTTTTTTATTTATTTTCAAGTCGGAATAATACTGACCGGGGGACAAGCCTTCGTATTTTCTAAACATGCGGATAAACGTCACAGCGCCATTGCATCCAACTTTTGTCGCAATTTCATTGATCCTTAAACTACTGTTTTTTCGCATTAACTCTTTAGATGCTTTAACCCTGCATAGGTTTAAATAATCTTTGAAATTCTGACCTGTATAGTATTTAAACATTGTACTAAGATATGAATTAGACATATTGAAATATTCAGATATATCATTAAGTGAGATATCCTTTTCATAATTTTCATTTATGTAATTAATCATTTTGTTAGCCATTGCTCTATCATATTTATTATCTTTCAAAGCATATCTTATCACATGCTCCAGGCTCATACTATATCCTTCACTCCACGAAGACTCAAATGCAGCTGTATCCATCATGGAACGAATGGTATCAAGTCTGGTTTTAAATGAATTTATGTCATTAACAGCCAACAGATTTCCTACTGTCTGAAATAACTTGTTTGCCGCTGAATATAAGCAAGCAGCCCTGTTGTAATCCTCAAGCATTGTTGAAACAGTAGCAAGTCCTTCAAATACCAGAAAAATATAACTGAGGGTATTTTGCTTTATTTCAATATAAAGCTTTAATCCTATTAAAAATAACTCTTCAGCTTTTAAGTAATTTCCTCTTTCTAATTCCAACTCAGCCATATTTCGATATACCCAGGGCGCATCTCCTTTATGACCTGTTTCATGTAATATTGTTAAGCTTTCATTAAATAATTCATATGACTTATTTAAGTCGCCCATATAATGGCATATTTCACCCAAGTCTTTTTTTATACATGCTATTATAGCCATGTATCCAAGTTTATACCCAAGATTTAACCCCCTCAGATAATAACTCTCAGCAACTGCATAATCACCCTGGGATCGAGCCAGTTCTGCAATATTAATTAAAGCAAAGGCAATTTCAACTCTATTATCTATTTTTTCACAGGCAAAAAGATATTTATGAAACATTTCCATTGCCAGCTCAAACTCTCCTTTACCTCTTAAAACCAGTCCCATCCTTCCATATGACCTTAATATGCCATACGTGTCGTTATATTCATTGTAAATATCAAGACTTTCGTTTAAACACGATTCTGCTGTTTCATAGGATCCTTTAAAATAATAAACCTGACCAAGTTCTTGAAGAACCTCTGCAATACCACGCTTGAAACCAGCTTGGCGGAATACGCTCAAACTTTGATTCAATAATTCAACTTCATATTTTAAATTGCCAGATATATTATACGTCAGCGCTAGATTATACCTGATTGCAGCTTCGCTTATAAGATCATTTCTTTCCATTGCTAATATCAAGCCTTGTTCGAAAATATTGACTGCGTCCTCGTAATCGCCATTTAAAAAAACAAATCTGCCAAGCCATTGGTACGCTTTTATATAATAATTCATATCTAAAGAATTATCTTGTTTCTCAATAACAGATCTCAATATACTTTGACCTTTATCCCAATAACCTCGCGCTTCCCAGTAGTATCCCATTGCAACAGCTAGTTCCAATTCTTTTTCCAGACAACCTGTTGCCATATAATACTCCAAAGCGCAAATTATGTCCAAATATGCTTGATCCAACGTATTAATACTCGTTTGTCGGTTTGATCCATAAAAATTGTTTGCAGCGTCTATAGCGCAAGAATAAAAATAATCTGCATGGCATTCTTTTATAAATTTTTCATCACTATCTGTTGATAGTAACAAAACTGCATACTCTCTGAGTATTTCAAGCATATTGAAGCATAATTTATCCCTTTGCTCAAATTCTGAATCTAACATCAACATGCTTTTATTTGTTAATGACAATAAATCCTCATATAAATTTTCAATATCATTATTTTTGTTTATTACAGCAGATATTGCCTTTATGTTAAATTTCCCTTTAAAAACGCCAAGCCTCATGAAAATCCTTTTTTGGTTAGCGCTAAGCAGATTATATCCCCATTCAATAGTGTTTTTCATAGTCCACTGACGATCGGGCAAGCTATTAGACCCGTCTATAAGCCAACTTAAGCGATTTTGACTCTGATTCAGCATTGTTTGTATTGAAATTTGTGAAATGTTTGCCGCTGCAAGCTCAATAGCCAATGGTATTCCCTCAAGGCATGCGCATAGTTTTGCTATCTGTGAAGCATTTTCTTCTGTAATATTAAAATCATTTTTGATAGCTCGGGCACGCGCTAAAAACAAGCTGACAGCTGGTTGTTTTTCCAGAAATTCAACAGTGAGATCACTGTTTATATCTGGAATCTCAAGTGGCGGAACACTATATAAATGTTCTCCATATATTTTCAATGGTTGACGACTTGTTACAAGTAATGATAAATTAGCTGCAATGGATAGAAGGTCTGCTAATACCGACACAGAATCAATAATTTGCTCAAAATTGTCAAGAATAATCAAAAGTCTCTTACTTTTTAAGGTACTTTTAATAGCGTCTAATGTGTTATGTCCTTCTATTTCAGGTATATTTAAGATTTTTGCAATGTTGGATATCAGTAGTTCTGTTTTCGTGATTTGCGATAAAGGAATCCAAAAAACTCCATCTGTAAATTTGGAAAGGCATATTAAAGCAACTTTAAGTGATAATCTACTTTTTCCTATCCCTCCAGGACCAATAAGTGTTACAAGTCTAGCTTCTTCAAGCAAAGCGCAAATTTTCCTGATCTCATCTTTACGCCCAACAAATTGTGTTGTCTCAGTCGGTAAATTGTTTCTTGGAAGAAAATTATTTTTATATCTGACCTTGTTTACTAATGTTGATAAATATTCCTCGTTTGTAATCCATCCATTATTACTATCATAAATTAGTATATCTTCTTTGATCAGAAATTCAATTTCAGTCAGTATATATTTGGGCAATCCTTTTGTCTTGTTATATAGGTACTCAAGTAAAATATCAGGAGGCTTGTACCCAACAAGTGTAGTCTTCATAAGCTGTTGGAGTCCTTTTGGTGACAACGGTTCCAAAAATATGGTCTTATAAATTGGGATATCAATATAATCAATATTTGTTGTTAGATTGGAATTTGTTGAATAAATCAGGGCTAGTGTAATATCTGTCTCACTAGATAATAGCTTATTCAGAATACTTAGTGTATCATTATCAATCTGATCAATGATATCAATAATTATGATTTGTCCATCTTTTTTGCTATCAATTATTTTTTTATATACGTGATTTTTTAAATTTTGGAAATCATTTATATTACGGGTTTTTAATTTATCTATGGATTTACCAAAACTATATTCATTTATATTAATAACTTCATAATTATGCTTTAGAGCAATATTAGAAGCTATATTAAGAAAGCTTGTTGCTCCACAACCTTGATTTGAAACAATTCTTAATATCCCACGCTTTTTAGAATGTAACTGTTTTAGAAAATTCGAAAGAATAT
>JAUZPS010000152.1 GCA_030705945.1 Bacillota bacterium | reverse complement strand
TAAATCTACCAAATGCGAAATGGCATGAAATTAGGCTCATTTCGCATTTGGTTATTTTATTTAGACGTACACAAAAACTTTGATCCAGATAAAAAGCAATTAATCTTTTACATTTGCCTATCGCAAAATAACGTTAAAGCGTTCGTTATTTTGCTCCGTCAAATGTAAGATTAATAGTGCTTTTTATACAGATTATATTAAATTAACAGATCCATATCGACACATATAATCCGTTATGTGTAAAATTTAAAGAAAAATCAAGAAAACAGAAGATATTTATAGAAAGATCTCCCCCTTAAATCTAACTTTTATTAAACAATTATTTTGTATCTACTCTAACTTAATTTAAGGTTTGATTAAACACAATAAATGCAGTAATATTAATACAACATAGTTTACTGCTCTACATACAATATTGTATTGAATTATTTATTATGGAGGTCGGATATGAAAAATGGCAGATTTGTTTTTAAAAGTATACTTGGAGTAATATTATGGACCGCTTACGTTGTTTCTCACAGCATTTTTAAGCCTGTTCTGACAAACAAGCAGGCGCTTGGTCAATTTCAAGACAGTTCCGCAGCATTTACGGACTTTTCCCTTTATCAGTTTATCTGGAACTGGCTTTGGATAGTACCTCTTATACTTTGTATTTTATTGTTTATTGCTGAAATAAAAAGATTTTATAAAAAACTCAGAGGGGGATTTTAATTATGAAAAAAGTAATAACAGCTGTAGTAGCTTTAATTGTTCTGGTAGTAGTGATAATTGTTGCAGTCTCAGGATGCAGACCCTATGATAAACCTGAAATAGTTACTGTTGAATCTTCTCAGACTGCATTCCTTATACCACTAGATGGAAAAACTTCGGATCAGAAAGAATTTATGTCTGAAGCATTTCTGCAAAACGCGAAAGTAGCAACAAAACAAATACAGATTCCTCATAGATGGCTCCAAGAAGGAAGAGTTCCAAGTAACGGCAGATACATACCAACAATGAGGTTGGTTATTGTAGAAAGAAAGCCAGAAACCAGGGAATGGACTGAATCTCCAACTACAGGCACCTCAACCAAAAACGAAGGTATCATAGCCGAAAGCAAGGAAAGTATTGGTTTTATGGCAAGGATGAACTGCTCGGCGCAAATTGATGAAAGTGATGCTGTAAGGTTTCTTTATCGCTACAACAACAAACCTTTATCTGAAATTATGGACAGTGAGATTAGAGCCCGTATCGAATCAACGTTTGTTGAGCAGTGTTCAAAGCTTACCCTCGACGATATTCTTCTCAAAAAAGATGAGATTATGAAGAATGTACGGGATAATACTATTCAGTATTTTAGAGATCGAGGCATTACCATAACCGTAATAGGATTAAAAGGCGAACTCTCCTATCTCAATGCGGAAATTCAGAAGGCTATCGACGAAAAATTTAAATCAGCCCAGGCATTGGTAACTCAGAAAAACGAAAATGAAAGAAATGTATCCAAAGCCAAAGCTGATGCGGAAGCCGTAAAAATTCAAGCTGAGACAATACAGCAGCAGATTAAATTAAAAGAGCTTGATGTTACCCAAAAAGCAATTGAGAAGTGGAACGGCCAGATGCCGCAATATATAACCGGAAACGGTGGAGGAACAATATTTAATATACCCATTAAATAGGTAATGATATATTCAAAGGGGCAGCCAGTAAGGCGCGCCCCTTTAATTTTTAGGTTGACCATCTATATTTTGTTATTTGTTAAAAGCTATTATATAAGGGATCTTTTATTTAAAATAGCTTACGCCAGCCTCAAATATCTTCTGATCCTTCTGGCCAGGGACATTTTTAATTACATTAGTTCCAATTCTTTCAGAATGGCCCATTTTCCCCAAAACTCTTCCGTCTGGACTTGTTATTCCTTCAATTGCTTCTACAGATCCATTTGGATTAAATCTTATGTCATAAGTTGGATTTCCATCAATATCTACATACTGAGTAGCTATCTGTCCATTCTTCTCCAATTCCTTCAGAACTTCCTCATATGCAACAAAACGGCCTTCTCCATGGGAAACTGCAATTGTATGGATATCACCCGCATTTACATTATTAAACCATGGCGACTTCACTGATACTGTCTTAGTTCTAACCATGCATGAAACATGTCGGCCGATTGTATTAAATGTCAGTGTAGGGCTTTCGTAAGTCAAGTCTCTGATTTCACCGTAGGGAACAAGTCCAAGCTTAATAAGCGCCTGGAAACCATTACATATACCTAGCATCAGTCCATCACGCTGTTTTAAAAGCTTCATTACAGCCTCTTTAACATAAGGGTTTCTGAAAGCTGTGGCGATAAACTTTCCAGATCCGTCCGGTTCATCCCCTCCGCTGAATCCGCCAGGTATCATAATAATTTGGGAATTATTAATTTTCTTTACCATTAATTCTATTGATTCTTCAATTTCATGCGAGGATAGATTATTAATAACCAGAACATCCGCAGTTCCACCAGCCTTTTCAAAAGCCTTGGCCGTATCGTATTCACAATTTGTGCCTGGGAAAACAGGTATAAATATTCTTGGTTTTGCAACTGTAACCGCAGCTTTACTTCCGCTTCTATTCTCGTACATGTATCTCTTTGGAGCGCTTTCATTTTCTTCAACTCTGGTCGGATAAATCTTTTCAAATGTATTTTCCCAGAATTGTAAAGCTTTTTCAAGTTTGATTGATACTCCATTTATATTAATGCGTCTATCTTTTTGAGTGTTTCCTAAAACCGTGTACTCAACATTTCCAAACTCGACGTCAAGGTTTGCATCAGAAGGCATCTCAAGAATAATTGATCCATACTCAGGTGTAAATAGAGATTTAGTGTCAGAAATATTACAGAAGTTAAATCCTATCATATTTCCAAAGCACATTTTACTTATTGCTTCCGCAATACCTCCTGTCTTCACAACGCTTGAAGCCAAAACCTTTTTGTTCTTTATAAGCTCATTAATTTTTTCAAAGCCTGCTTTGAGTTTATCAAACTTTGGCATATTTTCACTGTCTCTCTCCGCCTTTACCATTACAACAACGCTGTCAGTTTCTTTGAACTCAGTTGATATTACATTATTTACATTTACAGTGTCTACCGCAAACGCAACTAAAGTAGGCGGAACGGTCATATCCTTAAAGGTTCCTGACATGCTGTCTTTTCCGCCAATTGCGGCAATCCCGAAATTCTTTTGAGCATAGTAAGCTCCAAGTAAAGCGCTAAATGGCTTGCCCCACTTTTTAGAATCCTTGCCTAGCTTTTCAAAGTATTCCTGCAGCGTAAGTCTTACCTTTTTATAATCTCCGCCCAAAGCCGCAATTTTAGCGACAGCCTCTACTACAGCAAAAACTGCGCCATGAAAAGGACTCCATTTTGAAATTGATGGATTGTAGCCGTAGGTCATTAATGTTCCAGAGCTTGTATCGCCGTTTAACACCGGAATCTTCGCCGCCATTCCCTCTGCTGGACTCAATTGGTATTTGCCCCCAAATGGCAGTAATACTGAACCTGCGCCGATTGTGCCATCGAACCTTTCAACAAGTCCCTTCTGACTGCATACATTAAGACGTCCAAGGTTGTTTAGCCAATTGGTTTCGATATCAGCGGCATCAGAAAGTCCGTCAGACAGATTGTTAAAGATATCAGCGTCGGTATCTGGCGCGTCAACTGCAACAGTTGAGTTTTGCTTAACCCCGTTTGTATTTAAGAAATCTCTGCTTACATCTACTATTGTCTTGTTTCTCCAATTCATTCTCAGTCTATTTAATTCAGTAACTTCAGCTACAACAACAGCCTCCAGGTTTTCTTCCCTTGCAGCTTTAATAAATGTTTCCACATTTTCTTTATCCACTACAACAGCCATTCTCTCCTGTGATTCGGATATTGCCAATTCTGTTCCGTCCAAGCCTTCGTATTTTTTTGGAACTGCGTCCAAATCCACAACAAGTCCGTCAGCGAGCTCGCCTATAGCAACTGAAACACCGCCGGCTCCAAAGTCGTTGCATCTTTTTATCATGGCGCTGACTTCTTCTTTTCTAAATAGTCTCTGGATTTTTCTTTCTGTAGGAGGATTTCCCTTTTGGACCTCAGCGCCGCATGTTAAGAGAGATTCTTCAGTGTGCTCCTTAGATGAACCTGTAGCTCCTCCGCATCCGTCACGCCCCGTCCTTCCGCCTAATAAAATTATTATGTCCCCTGCTTGAGGAACGTTTCTTACAACATTCTTCTTTGGAGCTGCTCCAATAACCGCCCCTATTTCCATTCTTTTAGCAACAAAACCGTCATCATAAATTTCTGTAACCTGACCCGTCGCAAGTCCTATCTGGTTACCATATGAGCTATAGCCTGCGGCGGCTCCAGTTGTAATTTTCCTCTGCGGCAGCTTGCCGGCAATAGTATCCCTTACGCTTGTCCTCGGGTCGCCGCTTCCGGTTACGCGCATTGCCTGGTAAACATACGAACGACCTGAAAGAGGGTCTCTTATTGCGCCGCCAAGGCATGTAGCCGCTCCTCCAAAAGGCTCGATTTCAGTCGGATGGTTATGAGTTTCGTTTTTAAACATGACAAGCCATTCTTCATTTTGTCCATTAACATCAACATTTACAACAATACTGCATGCGTTGATTTCATCCGATACATCAAGGTCTTCTAACATGCCCTTCTTTTTAAATTCTTTCATAGCAATTGTTGCTATATCCATTAAGCAGATATCTTTATTCCTGTCTTCATACACAAAGCTTCTTGAGTCAAGATAACTTTTATAAGCCTTATCAATAACTTTTGCGTACAATCCCTTTTGTATTTCAACTTCTTTTATTTCTGTAAGAAAAGTTGTGTGTCTGCAGTGATCCGACCAATAAGTGTCAATAACCTTAATTTCTGTCAGACTGGGATTTCTCTTCTCAGTATTTTTGAAGTATTCCTGACAAAATTTCAAATCCTCAAACGACATTGCAAGTCCCATTTCCCCCATAAAAGCCTGCAGATCCTTCTCATTCATGTCAATAAATCCATTTAACACCTTGACATCATCGGGCATCAGAACTTCTGCGTCAAGTGTTTCGGGCTTTTCAAGTTTTGCCTCCTGGCATTCAACCGGATTTATACAGTAATCCTTGACTCTGTTGTAGTCTTCATCTGATAATGAGCCGTCCAGGACAATCAACTTTGCGACCTTAGTCTCAGGCCTTTCACCTTCAGTCAATATTTGTATGCATTGAGAAGCTGAATCGGCTCTTTGGTCATATTGTCCAGGCAAATACTCAATGGCGACAAGTCTGCTATTTGGATCTAATTGTATTGTCTCATCATAAACAGAGTCTACAGGCGGCTCGGAAAAAATAATATTTTTTGCCGTATTGTATTCATCTTCTGAAATTCCTTCAACGTCATATCTGTTTATAATCCTGACAGCTTTTAGTCCATCAATCTTCAGATTCTGCTTAAGGTCGCGATAAAGACCTTGAGCCTCTATATCAAAGCCTTTCTTCTTTTCAACAAAAATTCTCCTTACATTCTTATACATTTTTAATATTCCTCCATTGAAATTTATCTTAATATTATTATCTCAACTTTCCCAATTCAAATTAAAAGTAAGTTTGCTGAAATACAGCCGCAATAATATTGATGATGTGGGAAAGTTGAGCTACTGTCTCAACTTTTATTTAAAGTAAAATTGCTTCTTGCTTGATTGTACAATAACATTATAATATGTTATAATCAATAAGTAAAATTAATAATATTAATACTATGTATAAGGAATTCTTATGGATATCAATTTCGAGTTATATAAAATTTTTTATCACACCGCCAAATCTGAAAATTTCTCCGACGCATCAAGGAAGCTGTTTATATCTCAATCAGCTGTAAGTCAGTCAATTAAAAGCCTAGAGAATAAATTATCAGTAAAATTATTCATACGAAAATCAAGACAAGTAGCGCTTACCGCAGAAGGACTTCTTTTATTGACCCACGTTGAACAAGCTTACAACTTTATAAAAACTGCCGAAAATAAAATTATGGAAATTCAGAATATGGACGCGGGAGAAATTAGAATTGGAGCAAGCGATACAGTATGCAGATATCATTTAGCGCCTTATCTTGAAAAGTTCAATAAAATTTATCCTAAAATCAAGCTGCACGTAATAAACAGGACCTCCTCTCAGATTTTAAATTTACTTAATAACGGGTTAATAGACTTGGGAATAGTGACACTGCCCGTCTATGATGAGAACATAAGCGTGGAGGAGTTTATATCTGTTCAGGATATATTTATCGCCTCATATAAGTATAGAGAGCTTTACGGTAGAACTATCGATTTAACGGATTTATCTTCTTACCCGCTCTTAATGCTTGAAAAAAACAGCTCCACAAGGCGGAATATAGACAACTATTTTAATGATATGGGCATTAATGCAACACCTGAAATTGAGCTCGAAAGCGTTGACCTTTTAGTAGACTTTGCCAAGATAGGCCTTGGTATTGCTTGCGTTGTAAAGGAAAGCGCTTTTGAATCAATACAGAAAAATGAGATCTTCCAAGTAAACACCTCAAAGGACCTGGCTAAAAGAACTCTTGGAATAATAACGAATAAAGCTGTTCCGCTTTCTAAAGCATCGTCGAGATTTATTGATCTTATACGACAAGTTCATAGTTAGGCAGTATCAAAAAAACTTAGCGCCTGGTCGTTTCAAAAACTTGATATAATGGGTTCTCGTCGTATAAACTTGAACAAGGAATTTTTTGAAACGCCCTTATACAAGTTGCAATTATTGAGCGCGCCCTTAAATTCTTTACTTTTTTATATTTGGTATGCTATGATTATGCTATAGTTAGCAAAGCTTTTAAAATAAATCTGTTTGTATTAAAATCAAGATATATGTTTCGTGATTTTAAAAGTTAATATAAAGCGATTATCACGAAACATTAAAGAACAATTCTTTATAAAAGGAAGACTATTTATTAGGAGATGATGATATGTCTGAACAAATCAAACAAATCGCTATACGTATAAAAGAGTTGAGAGAAATTTCAGGAATGAGTCCGGAAAATCTTGCAAGCGAACTAGGTGTTACTCCAGAAACCTATATAAAGTATGAAAGCGGATGCGCAGACATCCCTGTAAGTTTTCTATATGAAGTCGCCAACAAGTTTAATGTTGAATTAACTGCAATTTTAACAGGCGACAACCCTAAGCTTCACACTTATTGCCTTGTCAGAAAAGATAAGGGAATCGCGGTCAATAGAAGAACCGAATACGGATATCAGCATCTAGCTTACAACTTTTTGCACAAGAAGGCTGAGCCTTTTATGGTAACAGTTGAACCAGACTCAGATAATACTCCTATACATATGAATTCACATCCTGGCCAGGAGTTCAATTATGTGCTAGAGGGTTCTTTAAAAATAATAATTAATGGCCATGAGCTCAGTCTAAATGAAGGAGATTCTTTATTCTTTGACTCTTCAGCAAATCATGGCATGAAAGCGCTGAATGGCAAAACAGCTCATTTTCTAGCAGTAATACTATAGACTTTACATAAAATTCAATTCATAAATATAATAAATTTTTTTAAATTTTTTCAGGAGGTTTAATAATGTTGTTGGAAAAATATCTTTCCCGTGTTAATTTCAATTCATATGAAGATTTCTATGAGAACTTCAAGATTAACGTACCAGAGAACTTTAATTTTGCGTATGATGTTGTGGATGAATACGCTCTTAAAACGCCTGACAAAAAGGCATTGGTCTGGTGCGATGAAAAAGGTGATTCTTCAATATTCACCTTTAGCCAACTAAAAGAACAGAGCGATAGAGCCGCAAATTTCTTTAAGTCTGCCGGTATAAAAAAAGGCGATCCGGTAATGCTCATATTAAAGAGACGTTATGAATTCTGGTTCTGCATTCTCGCGCTCCATAAAATTGGCGCAGTATGCATCCCAGCCACTCATCTTTTAACTACCAAAGATTTAGTATACAGGAATAATGCCGCAGACATCAAGATGATTGTTTGCGTTAATGAACCTGAGGTAATTAAACATGTTGAGCAATCCCAAGCCAAATCCCCCACACTTAAAGCAAAAGCCATCGTTAACGGATCCAAGGAAGGATGGTTTGATTTTACAAGCGAGCTTAAAGAAGCCTCTTCGGAGTTTGCAAAACCTACTGGCGTTGAGGCGACTACGAACGAAGATACGCTTCTTTTGTATTTTACCTCAGGAACGACTGGAATGCCGAAGATGGTTCAACATAACTACACTTATCCGCTTGGCCATATATTAACATCTAAATACTGGCAAAACGCCATTGATGATGGCTTACACCTAACTGTTGCTGACACCGGATGGGCAAAAGCCGTTTGGGGTAAGATTTATGGTCAATGGTTATCAGGCGCCGCTGTTTTTGTATATGACTACGATAAATTTGTTCCCAAAGAGCTGCTCCATGTAATTACCAAATACGGAGTTACCTCATTTTGCGCTCCACCCACAATCTACAGATTTTTCATAAAGGAAGACCTAACCAAATATGATTTCAGTAAACTTAAGTATTGCGCCGTCGCAGGCGAGCCCCTAAATCCTGAAGTATACAACCAATTCTTAAGCGCCACAGGCCTTAGGCTAATGGAAGGCTACGGCCAGACAGAACTTACTGTTACAGCAGCCACATATCCATGGATGAAACCCAAACCAGGATCAATGGGTAAACCTTCTCCCGGATATGATATTGATATAGTAAATGAAGATGGAACCTCATGCGATATTGGAGAAGAAGGTCAGATTGTGCTTCACACTAATATAAAGAAACCTGTTGGCATGTTTGACGGTTATTACAGGGATTCCGAATTGACTAACAAAGTATGGCATGATGGGTTCTATTATACAGGAGACATGGCTTGGCGCGATGAGGACGGATATTTATGGTTTGTCGGCAGAGCTGATGATGTAATAAAGAGTTCCGGCTACAGAATCGGACCCTTTGAAGTAGAAAGCGCTTTACTTGAGCATCCAGCCGTTTTAGAATGCGCTATAACAGCCGTACCGGATCCTGACAGGGGACAAGTTGTTAAGGCAACTATAGTTCTTTCAAAGAATTATGTAGAAGGCAATGATCTTGTAGTTGAACTTCAGAACCATGTAAAAAAAGTTACCGCTCCCTACAAGTATCCTAGAATAATCGAATTTGTAAAAGAATTACCTAAAACTATAAGCGGAAAAATCCGCAG
>JAUZPS010000151.1 GCA_030705945.1 Bacillota bacterium | reverse complement strand
TCAAAAATCATTAAAGTAATTGATGAAATTGCTTTCCAGACCAACATTCTTGCCTTAAACGCAGCAGTTGAAGCAGCCAGAGCCGGACAGCACGGTAAGGGTTTTGCTGTAGTTGCGGAAGAAGTCAGAAGCCTTGCGGCAAGAAGCGCTAATGCTGCAAAAGAAACCACATCCCTGATAGAGGGCTCCATTCAAAAAACAACGGTAGGTACTAAAATTGCCACAGAAACTGCGGATGCTCTTAACCAAATTGTTGACGGTATTGCCAAGGCTGCATCATTGGTAGGAGATATCTCATTAGCAGCCAGTCAACAGGCAAGCGGGATCTCTCAAATCGATGCCGCAATCGCCGAAGTTTCAAATGTGGTTCAAACCACATCCGCCACATCCGAGCAAAGCGCAGCATCCAGCGAAGAGCTATCAAGCCAGGCCCAGGTTTTAAAAGACATGGTTTCTAGGTTCAGATTAAAAAGCTCTTCTTACCAGTCTGCTGAAATTACAAATCAACTGGATAATTTAAGTGTCGGCATGAACCACGCGCCTCGAAAGATGGAGGGAAATAAAACACCCAAAAGCAATTTGAAGACCGAAAATTCTCAAAAAACGACCATACTGCTGGGCGATAAAGACTTTGGAAAATATTAAACAAAAAGGAGCCGCAAGGCTCCTTTTTATTTTTATAGAAAGCTACACATCTTCCCTAATACTCATGTCATTTACATATTTTGTTTCATATTATAAATAGGAACATTATGTTAAGGAGATGAATTGCGATGGCGTGTCCAACTGGGACTATAAGTTATGCAATTCAAACAGGTGATACTCTTTATAAAATAGCTGCTAAATATAATACAACCTATCAAGCAATACTATCAGCAAATCCAGGGATAAATCCCAATATACTTTATATTGGACAGCAAATTTGTATTCCCATAGCTCAAGCTACACTACAAATTGCAACACAGCCAATAATGGTAAATGGCGTAAATATCAACACTGGGCAATATCCTGTATTGAACTATAAGCCAGCAAATGCTCAATATCCATATATTTATGTGCCAATAGCCGAATTTAGCAGAGTAGGCGCAAATGTGGCGTGGGATAATGTTAAGCAACTGCTGACTGTTACAACAGACTACTATACTCAAAAAAAGACTATTGAAGAATTGCAGGCAAAAATTACTTCATTACAAACTTCAATACCTTCTTGCTGTATATTGATCGTCACAAGCATCGAAACGAATTTGACAGATGCAGAGAAAATAGAGATCTTATGTCTTGCGGCAACAAAGAACCAAGATGAACTGAGTTCCTTACAACAAAATGCATATACAGAAGCTAATGCAGCTGCCGCAGCTAAAGGCGGTACTGTTGAAAGTGGCGCAGGTTTAGCGTCTGATGGAATAGGTTTCAGTATGAATTTTACTAAAGATAGCACTAATCAGTTTATAATAAACGTAACAGTTCATACAAACGACCCAAAGCTTGAAGACAATTACAGTAAATACACAAACGAACAGAAAGCAATTGTCAGCAAACATATGACAGCGGCATTTTATGTGGCATATAAAGATATAACAGAGAAAATTCAAGTATTATAAGGTCAAACGAAAATATTTCTTTGTTCCGCCGGTTTAAAGGTTATTTGGAATAATTTTTTGCAGTATAGTTAAAATGGCTTACTTTAAATAAGTAAGCCATTTCTTCGTATATATATATATGCTACAAGCTCTTGTCGGCGTATCACAATACAACCAGATTATCACAAATGGACTATATTAACGCCAAGTTAGCTATACATAAGGCAAAAAATTCACTAGGAAAATATTAATCTTTCTGTTTTTATTCGTTGCTGTTCAACTCTACTAAAAAGTTTTACTTACTTTAAATAGCATTTTTGGATAAAATATATGCTATAATATATGCAATAATATTTTAAAAACTGGAGGGATATTTATATTTAATTTATTTATTATTATTATCATTATTAGTATCGTTATAGAATTTTTACTAGCTAAAAAGAAAGCGAGAATAAAAAGTTTCATACTGCCTGTTGTATTTACATTAGTGCTAATATTTGTTAATCTTGGAACCATTGCTCCTTTTATGCTGGTAACTGTAATTTTATTTTGGATTATTGCATTAGCGTTATTATTCGAGCCTAGATTTAGGAGAAATTGAATATATATGGATAAGATTGAAATGGTGTGGCTTTCATTTTTTTCAAGGTCATTATTGACACGCTTTTCCGTTTCTTTTAATTAACCTTATCAAAAAGTTGTAAATTCTCACGGTATGATTTTGGGGTCATATTGAAGTGTCCCTTAAACCGCCTGTAAAAATATGTTATATCACTAAATCCGCAGGAAGATGAAATTTCTTTTATACTCATGTCGGTTGTAGATAGGAGCAGTTTTGCTATACCAAGTTTCTGATTAATTATATATTCAAAAGGCGGCTGACCGATAATTTCTCCAAATATCCTACAAAAAAATGTCCGGCTTAGTCCGCACATATCAGCAAGGGTGTCGAGGGAAAAAGAACTATATAAATTATTATCAATATAATTTTTACAGAGCATTATTTTTTTATAATTGTTCTTTACCGACTGGCTTTTAAAAGCAATTGACTGATTATTCAATTCTTTGTTTAGCATAGTAAGTATTTTCAATAAATCAGCCTTCATTGAAAGCTGATTCTTAATATTCTTTTTAGAATAGGTATTAAATATATTTAAAAAAAGCTGCATATATTCATTAAAATTAGGGGTATTGAATTTATGGGGAATGTTGTCGAAAAAATCCACATAAGGCAGCATTTCATTTTCGCCTGCCATCCAATAAGACACTTTGGAATTGTAAATATCTTTACGGGATATGCAATAGACAGGATCAAATATAATAGTACAAAATAAGTAGCCCGAAATTCCCTGAACATCCAAACCTGGCTTTCTGAAAAAGATGTCTCCTTTAACCGCTTCAAGCCATTTACCATCGGTAAATATTTTGCCCGATCCTCCTGTGATCAGTTCGAGCTCATAAAGCTTGACTATCCTGCGGTTATAACGTATCCCAACAGGCCACGAATGGGTTTCCTCATTTATGTTATTGCAGTCAATAATATATGGATTTATAAGGTTTTGAATTTCTTCGTTCATCAGATACCCTCCTAATAATTCATTATAAAATATTTTAAGCAAAAATAATATAGTGCAATAAAAAATAATATATACGATTGTTTTGAATATTTGAGAAAAAGTATAATTATTGTATGCAAAGCTGAAAAAAGCTAGAATTAATATGCTTTTGCGGGAGGTGGAGATTTAAAATACAGTTATTGTTAATTTAAGTTTTAGAAGGGAGGAATTGTAGGATACGATAATGCCCAATAATAGAGTCCAATTAGAATTCGATTAAGTATTACTAAAATAATACTTATTTAATAAGGGAGTTTCAAAAAATTCCTTGTTCAAGTTTTGTATGATGCAAACCCATTATATCAAGTTTTTGAAACTCCCAGTTGACCAGTTTATTTTTTGATACTATCTAAAAGACTATTTTGATAGTTTAGATTTTTCATGTTTACAGATATTATGAGTTATATATATAAAAAGCACTATTAATCTTACATTTGAGGGAGCAAAATAACGAACGCTTTAACGTTATTTTGTGATAGGCAAATGTAAAAGATTAATTGCTTTTTATATAGAAATTAAAATCAAGATTTAAAGGGAGAGAGAATTTATGAAAAGATTTTTGCTGTACCTAATCACAATCAGTATGCTTGTAAGTCTTATGCAAGTAAACATATGCTCGGCTGACACATCATCTTTACCTTCAACGAATCCTTATCCTTATGGTATTAGTTCTCTGTCAACTGATCAGGCAAGTACCAATGCTATGTTATTAAGAGATTGGGAAGAATGGAAAAGCAAACGTATTACCTCAAGCGGAGCAGGCGGTTACAGAAGAGTACAGACCGCCGGTAATCAGGAGTTCACATCATGCTCAGAAGGCATGGGCTATGGTATGCTACTTTCTGTATATTTTAATGAGAAGTCTTTGTTTGATGATCTTTATCGATATGCTAAGAAGTACTTTAATGAGCATGGTCTTATGAATTGGTCTATCGATAAAAACGGTTCCATTGCAGGAACAGGACCTGCTACAGATGGTGATGAAGATATGGCAACAGCCTTGGTATTTGCCCATAAAAGATGGGGATCAAGCGGAACTATTAACTATGAACAGGAAGCAAAAAATTATATAAATAATCTTTATAAATACTGCGTAGAGCCTGGAACTTATGTTTTGAAGCCGGGAGAATGGGGAGGCTCTGATGCGTTGAATCCTTGCTATTTTGTTCCAGCTTGGTACAGAATTTATGCAGATTTTACAGGTAATCAAGATTGGCTAAAAGTAGTGGATAAGTGCTATGATATAATAATTAACCAAATAGGAAAATATAATAATGGAACAGGATTAGTTCCAGACTGGTGTAAGTCTAACGGAACGGCTCAATCACTAGCGGTTTGGAATGGCAGCGCAAAGTACGAATATAGCTATGACGCGGCGCGAACGCCATGGAGAATTGCATTGGATTATTCATGGTATGGTACACAAAAGGCTAAGGATTACTGCGATAAGACAAACGCATTTTTCAAAACAGTTGGCGCCACAAATATTGTAGACGGTTATTCATTGACAGGACAAAAAACTGGCTCTAATCATAATCCTACTTTTGTAGTTACAGCTGCAGCGGGCTGCCTAACCGGCTCGGATCTGAATTTCGGGAGGAGCATGTTTAATGAGTCTGTAAAACTAAAGGATTCAGAGCCTTACGATTACTATGGAAATACTTTGAGAATGCTGACATTAATGTTTATGTCAGGTAATTTCCCGAACTTTTATTCAACAACCGTTAAACCTACTAATACACCTACCAATACACCTACCAATACACCTACCAATACACCTACCAATACACCTACTAATACACCAACAATAAAGCCTACAAATACGCCTATTCCAACCAGTACTGTTAAGCAGGTGCCTGAGGATATTAATGGGGACAGGGCTGTAAATATGGCAGATGTTATATTAGTAGCTGCTCATTTCAACACTACTGCTTCAGGAAGTAATTATGACAAGAAATGTGATTTAAATAATGATGGTACTATAAATATGAATGATATTATGATGATTGCTTTAAAATTTAGCTATACATATTAGCAGTATTATTTCTATTTGAGGTAAGAATAGCATAATAAAAGGTTAGATACAATAATTCATATCTAACCTTTTATTATGCTACATCTACTGGGTTTTGAATCTTGCTCAAAGTTAAATTATAATTGTCGGTTCAGGATAGTTAGCTGGAGTTTGATTAAAATGCTTTGCTAAAATGATAACATCCGCCATATTAACCGTTAAATCCCCATTAATATCTGTTTCAGGACAATATTGGCGGTACTCCAAATATATATTGCCAAAACTTTTTGCTACCTGAACTATATCTATCATATTTATTGCATTATCCCGAACACCGTTAACTTTAAAATCTCCGGCCCACATTTTCACAGGTTCAGTTTTACTGCCAAGTTCCAGATTTCCAGTAACTTTAACACCGGTAATTTCCCTGCTTAAATAGACATCCTTGCTGATTTTAATCGTGTATCCTGAAGAATTAAAAGGAACATTGTCTAATTCAAAATATCCACTAGAATCTGACACAGCTTGGATTGAGCTTCCAACCAATTCTACCAGAAAACCCGACTTGAAATTATCACTTGCATAGCTGAAATCGGAATCAATATATCCTGAGATCTTATATTGATTTTCTTCTGCATTAACAATACTGAAATTAAAACTTGCAAGTAGTATAATAACACATAATAAAAGGATTTTTATCTTATTCATTGTAAAACCTCCTATGAAGCTGCGGGACGTTTCCCTTACTTTATTTTAACTTTATTTAACACTTTATGCATAAAAAATATGACATAAGTACTACATATCCATATTATAACACATTATAACAAAAAGACCAGATTTAATTATCAAGAAAAGTCGACCACTTAATATTAATTTATGTAAAAAAACTGATCTTAAAAAACGCATTTCTAATACCTTTAGTAATAATTACTTTTGGAAAAATTTAAACCAATTTATCCTGTACATGTTTGTGCCGCCGCTAAACCTTAGATATAAATTGTGCTTTCCGATTATCCTGCTAATTGGGTAATCTTTGACCTTCCAGTTTTCCCATGATCCGGTATTAGTTATAGTTATACTGCCAACGGGTTTACTTGATATTTTATCGATAAGTATGTCAATGTTGCCACCATGTGATGCGCTGGAAGCCATGATTTCAAATTGATCAACTCCACTGCCGAAATCAACGTTGTTAAAAACAATATAATCTTCTGATTCAATCCCTCCAATATAATCCCCATCTTCAGTCGAGCCTTCATTTCTAACAGAGCCATATTTACTGTCAAAGTTTTCAGCCTCTATTCTATTAAAAGCGCTCACAGGCTGAAGTGCTCCTCCAGGATTACCTAGGTTAATGATGCTTCTTATTTCGGACTGGCTTAATACTCTTTTATATATTCTGAAATCATCAAATTGACCAGAAGTAATACGATTGTTATCATTCTGGGAATTGGCTATAAAATTGTTAGGACAATTCCAAAGCCGGGATAGATCTACATCCATATTATTGTTAGTTGCATCTTCAATTCCATTAATATATAATACACTCTTGTGGCTTGTTATAGTAACAGCTATATGTTTCCAAACGGCTACTGGCAAATTAGAGGACCCGTTCAGATTTTGCGCCGTATTAGAGCCTGAAATCCCCAATTGTATGCAATTCGTGCCATCAGCCCGTGGAGTCAGGTATATGTAATCCTTAGTCCATTTTCCGAAATCAAAGATCTTCATCCATTTTTCATTTGAATTAATTTTTACCCATGTAGCAATAGTAATTTCCTTTGCTGAATTTAATATTTTGTCAGGCAATTTAACATAACCTTGTTTACCGTCTAAGTATAGAGACTTACCTGTAAGACAAGTTGCTAATTTAGAACTACCAAATAGAAGACCATCATTTCCATTACCTGATGAATCAAGTACTTTTTTATCTTGAGAGCTATCAAACTTGTACCACGCTATTAAATCCTTGGATAAATTGGTGCTATCCTCCGAAGACACACTCCTTGAGGGAGAGATAATTTCTTGTGAAGGTTTCCCAGTTGGAACTGATGGAGTAAAAGTAGCTTGCCCCTTGCATGGTGTAGGAGATAAAATATTTATATTAGAAGTCGTATCAATTGAAACAGGTGTATTCTTGTTTATAATCATTTCAGGAGGGGAAGTCGATTCCTGAGTTGTTGGAAGTTTTGAATTTGTCATAAGGTCGTAGGATTTACTTATTTTGTTTATATCTATTCTGTTCAAAACCTCTCCAATTGACATATTTTTAGCAGATTCCATGGATAAATTTTGGCCAGTTCTATTTGCTTCGGCATAAATAGCATACCTTCCCATGGACATATTGTTCGCAATAGCCCTATTTCTTATTTCAGGGGGTACAATTATTGTATTTATAACGACTTTACGTCTTTTTTCAATTCCATTTTTATTATTATTTTTATAATCTGTAGATTTTAAAATTTTATCAAGCTTTTGTTGCATGCTATTTTTATTTTTTTTATATTCTTCATTTGCTTGATTAAGTGATACTGATATTAATATGCTATCGTTGTTTTCATCACTTGAAGATAGTGTACTTTCCAGTTCCTGAATAACGGATTGGAGAGCAAGCTGAATGTTTTGTCCCTTAAGTTTTGTTTTGTTCGATAGAATTTTTCCATAATTATTTATAGCTTTTACCTCGCATATTTTGCCGTTGATATCAATGGCAGTTTCAATACTTGTATTTGAATCAATATCTACATAAGCAAACACTTTATTGTCCCCATTTTTTGATAAAAAATCAAAATGGAATATTAAGAACATAAAAATCGCAGCAACAGTAATTCCTGCAACAATAGATATCTTTTTACTTTTTAGAAATCTTAAATATCTTCTAATATTATCTGTATACTGATATGAATTAAATGTATCAGACTTAGGGATAAGAATATCTGAATCATAAAATTTTATCTGCTGGCCTATATTCATACCATCATAAGCTTTTATTGCTACAAATCTCTTATCCATGGTGAGTGCTATAGCTTTGCCATCTTCTATTTCATATACAATTCCATAAATAACCATGCTACTATTATCCCTCCTTTCCAACATAATGTAGATAGCTTTTTGAAAGTTCAAGATTACTTTTCATTAACAGACATAGGGCTATAATGTATTTACGATTATTACCTATCGTTTTTTCATGTACTTTAATTTTTTTTGCCAGATCGCTTCTGGGAATCGTTTTATTTTTAATAAGATAATTAAATAATTTATCATCCTTTACTAAAATCATAGCAATTTTAAAACATAATTCCCTTGAATCCTTATGCTTTGGTGTATTGAAAATCAAATCTTTTATTGATATCTGAAATTCTTTGAGATTCTCCTTGTATGAGTTAATTTCATCCATTATTTCTATGTCATCAAATTGAACATTGGTATCGGCTAAAAAATATCTTTCTTCAAATTGTTCACCATATCTCTCCTCAAAATATGTAAAAGGATATTCCTTATTTTTCCTTTGTTTCCTTAAGTAATCAATAACTCTTCTTTCAATTGCTTTTTGAGCAAATATAAAAAATTTTCCATTTTTATTTACATCAAATTTATCAATGGCTTCATTGAATGCAGACATTCCTATGCCAAATTCATCACAATTTTCCGTATCTATATATTTGCCAGTAGTTTTGGAAGTAACTTTTAAAATGAAGGGCTTGTAAGTAGAAATAAAATCATTCCTTAATGTTTTATTTCCGGACTTTATCTGAATTAATGTAGTTATTAGATTACTTTCATTTATATTCTCATCAATTTTAATTTTATCAAAATTGAAAAATCTACGTATATCCAAAAACCATTCCCCCCCATCAAATATGTATTACGTAAGCTAGTTGAATTTTTGTGTACATCCATAGGATTTTTTAAAATAAATATCTATATAAAAAGCAATTAATCTTTTACATTTGCCTATCACAAAATAACGTTAAAGCGTTCGTTATTTTGCTCCGTCAAATGTAAGATTAATAGTGCTTTTTATATATATAAGTTATGAAAAAGATTTTAC
>JAUZPS010000150.1 GCA_030705945.1 Bacillota bacterium | reverse complement strand
TAACGTTATTTTGTGATAGGCAAATGTAAAAGATTAATTGCTTTTTATATAGTATCAAAAAAACTTAGCAACTGGTCGTTTCAAAAACTTGATATAATGGGTTTTCGTCATATAAACTTGAACAAGGAATTTTTTGAAACGACCTTATTTAACCTCAACTACAGTAACCCCAGTCTCTCCCTCGCCATATTTCCCTAACCTGTAAGACCCTACATGGGAGTTTGATTTTAAGAACTGTTGAATTCCGCTTCTTAGGACGCCTGTTCCTTTTCCATGAATAATAGTAATCTCTTTGAGTCCAACAAGGCTTGCGTCATCAAGGTATTTGTCTACAGCTTCTACAGCCTCCTCAAGATTCATACCCCTTAAATCAATTTCAGTTGTTATTGTCTTAGACTTAGAAACTCCGATCTTTCCTGCTCCAGTCTTCTTAATTTCACTTTTTTGTTCATCAACAAGCCTTAAATTGGTTACATGCGCGTTTATTTTCATGATGCCTGCCTGCACCAAAGCCTGACCATCTTTATCAGGTGGCGTGATAATGGTTCCCTTCTGGTTAAGGTTTACTATAAGCACGCTGTCACCGGGTTTTAAATTCTTTGGTGGTTTTACATAACCCTGTTTTGGCATAATTGATTCTGAAAGAGATTCATCAAGTTTATCGATATTCTTCTTAAGCTTTAGCCTTATTTCTTCAGCAGCTTTGTTTCTCTCGTTTATCTCCCGCTCCCTCTCAATTCTTCTCATTTCACTGACAATATCTTCAGCATCGCTTTTTGCCTGAAGATACATTTTTCTTGCTTCTTCTCTGGCTTCCCTTAATACTTTCTCTTTCTGATCACTTGTCTTTTTGATCTGATTGGCAAGATCGTTCCGAAGCTTTTCAACTTCAAGCTTAAGAGCTTCAGTCTGCATTTTGTCTTTTTCAGCCTGGCTTCTGTTTTTCTCAATGGTGATAAGCATATCTTCGAACTTGACCTCTTCCTGAGTAAGTCGCTCTTTTGCCATATCAATTATATTATCCTGAAGCCCCAGTCTCTTTGAAATAGCAAAAGCGTTACTTTTTCCTGGAACCCCGATCAACAAATTGTAGGTTGGGCGCAATGTTTCAACATCAAACTCGCAGCAGGCGTTTTCCACCCCATCAGTAGTTATGGCGTAAACCTTCAACTCGCTGTAATGTGTTGTAGAAACAGATATAGTCCCGATACTCCTTAAATGTTCTAAAATAGCCGTAGCTAAAGCTGCTCCCTCAGTCGGGTCTGTGCCTGCTCCAAGCTCATCAAAAAGAGCAAGTGATTTGTCATCGGCCTCATTGAGAATCTTAACTATATTTTTCATGTGGGATGAGAAAGTACTTAGGCTTTGTTCTATGCTTTGTTCATCCCCAATATCAGCAAATATCTTATCGAACACGCTTATTTCTGTGCCTTCATTCGCGGGTATATGCAATCCAGCCTGTGTCATCAATGTAAAAAGACCCACTGTTTTTAAAGTGACTGTTTTACCGCCTGTATTTGGCCCTGTAATAACAAGAGCTGTGAAATCCTTGCCTATCCAGAAATCAATAGGAACCACAACCTTCTGGTCTAAAAGAGGGTGTCTTCCTTTTTTAATTACAATATTCCCATCACAATTAAGCTTTGGACTCACACATCTAAAATCCGCGCTTAGCTTAGCCTTAGCAAATATAAAATCAAGTTTTGTAATAATTGATACATTAGCCTTAAGACCTTCTAAAATTCCCGCCACATCCGAAGTCAGCTCCTGCAATATCCTCTCAATCTCCTGCTGCTCTTTTATCATCAGCTGTTTAATACCGTTATTAGCTTCCACAACCGCTAACGGTTCAACAAAAATAGTGGCGCCGCTTGAAGATGAGTCATGGATAAGCCCTTGAATCTCGTTCCTGTGTTCCTGTTTAACAGGAATAACATATCTGTCGCCTCTTAATGTCACTATAGCTTCCTGCATGTATTTCTGGTATTTTGAATTCCTTACTATGTCGTTTAGCCTATCTCTGATGGAGTTCTGCTTTTCTCGGATCTGCCTCCTGATGTTTGCGAGAGTAACGCTTGCCGCGTCAGATATTTCTTCCTCGCTTATTATTGCGATTCCGATTTTGTCTTCAATCCTTTTATTGGTTTCAAGACAGCCTATCATAGAAGTTACGCAGTTATCGCTATCCTTTACTATGTTGTCCCCCGCGTACACCTTAAGATTCCTGCATGCTCTTAATGTATCAGCAATGCTTAAAAGCTCTCCCGGACTTAATGTAGCTCCAATCTCAGCGCGTTTTAAAGCTACCCTGATATCATGGAGTCCACCCATAGGAGGACTTCCTTTTCTTACAATATACGCGACTCCATCATCAGTCTCCTTCAACATATCCTTTATCTTCTTAAAGTCCTTTTCAGGCTTCAATTCCATAACAAGATCTTTTCCAAGCGATGATGAGGCGCGCGCCAATAATTTTTCTATTATTTTATCAAATTCTAAAACCCTTAATGCTTTTTCGTTCATATTATTTTACCTCGTATAGCCAACAATTGCTGATTATAAATAAAACCGCAAAGCGGCTGCCAAACATTTTGTATACACCAACTGTTTTCATAACTCATATAAACTTGAACAAGGAATTTTTTGAAACGCCCTTAATCAAGGTATATATTTTGCAATATAAAACAATGATATTTCTACTTATTCACAAATCCCCTCTGTCTTAAGCCTTCATATAGTATTATTGCCGCGGAATTTACAACATTCAAGGATTCAATTTGTCCTGGCATTGGGATTGTTATAAGTTTATCCATCATGTCAATCTTTTTGGCGGACAAACCCTTTGCTTCATTTCCAAAAACAAATACGGTAGGCTTATCATACCTCATATCCGAATAAATAACCTCAGCTCTTGGCGATGTTCCAATAATTTGTTTGCCTTCGCTCTTCAAAGCGCTGATTAATCCTTCAAAATCAGCCTCATAGACTATATCAACCTGCTCCTCGTAGCCGACTGCGGCAAGCAAAGCTTTTCTGTTCTTATAATCAACGCTGTTTCCCGTAAAATATACTCTGCAGCCCGCGGAACAAGCAAGTCTTATTATTACTCCGACATTTATTGGCTTAATCATATTATCAAATACAAGTTCAAACATAATACTCCTTAAATTTAACATTCTTAAACATTATAGCACATAAATATGCAATTTATATATTAAATTTTGAGAACTTATATAAAACTAATTTTACAGTTCTAAATCTATAAAAAGCAGCCTACATCTTAAGTTTTTGAGAAAATTCTTTTTATTCTGGCTTCCAGCTCATGGAGCGAAAACGGCTTAACCAATATCTCATTGACCCCCATTGACCTACACCTGTCGATATACTCTTTTTTGCTGTACGAAGTAATAATTATAAATTCGGCATTATTAAGATTCGGATCATTCTTTACTTTGTTCAGCACTTCAAATCCATCTATATCTGGCAGCATTAAATCCAATATTACAATATCGGGTTTCATCAGTATGCTTTTTATTATACCTTGTTGTCCATTGTTAGCGTAATCAACCTCAAATTTAAGGCTTTCAAGATGATTCTTTGCCATATAGACAATGCTCATAGAGTCATCAATAATAAGCGCTTTTCTCTTAGTCCTCTTTTTATTATCCAAGCTTTTTTCAGCATATCCTTGTTTTTTATGCGCGCTGATCTTATTCTTCCCGCTTTGTTTTGATTTTAGCAGAGCTTCCCTGCAAAATCCTAAAATATCATTTATATTTTCCTTGTCATCATTAAACTCAGTCATACCAATGCTAAAGGTCAGATTTTCAGAGCCGTTAACGCTTTTTGAAGAATCCGCGCTAATTGCTTTTCGCGTAAGTTCAAGAATAGAATAACCTCTGTTTAAATCAGTATTAGCCATGAGAATTATAAACTGGTCTCCCTCATTTCGGTAGATCTGGTCTGTGGCTCGAAGGTTGCTCTTTATCTTATTATAAATCTGGTTTATAATAGCCGTTCCATTGGCGCCTTCATGACTTACTTTCTGAAAGTCATCGATATCGACCAACGCTACACAGAAGTTTTCTCTGTTTAGCATAAAGCGGCTTTTTGCAACTTTAAAGTTTTCATTAAACACTGAATATGTAAAGGACCCTGTATACTCGTCAATCATTGTCCGGTTCCTGTTGGAAAATGTCTCCTTCATAGATCTTTCGACCCTTACAATCAATTCTTTTAAATCAAATGGCTTTAGAATATAGTCTGTCGCTCCGTTTTTAAATGCTGATATTTTATTATCCATTCCTCCTTCAGAGGTCAGAAAAATAACCTGTGTATCAACATTTGCGCGTCTTAATCCGTCTAATACCTGAAAACCATTCATAACCGGCATAACTACATCCAATATTATAAGATCCGGCCTGAAAGACTTCACTGTCTCCATAACATTTAAAGGATTTTCGATGCAGCAGATATCATAGCCTTCAATCTTTAAAGCTTTTTCCAGAATATTAAGAATTGATTTGTCATCATCCACTATCAATATCCGTTTGCAATCAATCGTGTAAATATAGTCCAGGTTACAGCAATCAACTTCAATTTTAGAGCATTCCTCATCGAGAATTATCTCATCTTCATCATTTCCAACAAAATTAAACTTAGCATAGTAAAGAGCGCTGATTTCGTATCTTACAAGTGAAATACCTTCAAGAATGGTTGAATATAGCTTATGAGAAAAATCAGCGGGAGAGCTGTATGCATTTAAAAAACTGTCAAACCGCTCAGCTATTTTTGCCAGATCGTTGTATTTTAATACTCCCGCAGTACCCTTTATGGTATGGAAAAATCGCTTTATTTCCTTTAATCTGTCCTTATTCTCGCTAACTCGAAAATCCATTAATGAGTCTATTACTCTCCTTGTATTTTCCATTTGTTCTGCCAGAAAGATCCTTTTGCCTTCTTCCTCAATTTGTTCAATTTTGATTTTAGATACCATTTCAGCACCATTCCTTATATCGCTTATTTGAGGAATGATTGAAAAATTACTTCCGATTCTAAGCGTGTGTTCACAAGTTATGTGAACCTGAAAGCGAAGATTTTAGCGGAATTATTTTTTCAACATTCCTATACAAAATAACACCTTTGATACCAAAAACAAAAACTAAAAGGGCTTTAAACACAAACCAAACTATTTTCACATATTGCCGCGGGAAGTTCAAGATAAAAGCAGCTGCCTTCTCCTTCAGTAGACTCAACGCTTATGCTTCCGTTACTTCTTTCAATAATTTTTTTGGTTATTGTAAGTCCAAGACCTTCGCCAGAAATGCCAGTTTTCGTTATGCATCTAAAAAATATCTTCCATATCTCCTCTAAGTGATTTAAAGGCATGCCTATCCCATTATCTCTTATTTCATATAAGACCTTATCACCCAATACCTTACCTTTAATTGTTACTTCTAGAGGGCGGTTTTCATCCCTGTATTTTAAAGCATTGTCCAATAAATTGGCAAACACCTGACTTATGTACAGATAATCGCCTTTACAGTCCGGCAGATTTTCTACAAAGACTTTAGAATTCGTAGTTTGCAGATTAAACTCCATAATGTCCAGGATGCTTCTTATAAGATCATTGATATTAATCGTCTTTGTTTCAAAAACAGCGCTGAAAGTCCTAGACAGTGAAAGGATTCCTTTTATAAGAATATTCATTTTGATACTGCTTGCATTTATATAATGAAGGCATCTTGGTATTTTTTCCTCAATCAGGCAGTTGATTTCTTTTCTATAATCCTTTTGATCATCATGTTTCTCAAGACATTTTATATTATCAGCAAGTTCTCCAAAGAGCTTTTCCAATCTTCCCGAGAAGCCCTGTATGTTGACAAGCGGAGTTCTTAAATCATGAGAAGCCGCGTATAAAAGATCCTCCATTTCCTTTGTGCGTTCTTCAAGTTTTTTTAATAGAATATCCTTTTCAGTTTCCGCCTCATTTCTCTTTTTTATCTGCCATACTACCTGCATCAAATGCTTTAATCTGCTTTCGTCATAAGTATTAAAAGGTTTATTTCTGTTGGCGGCGGCAAGAACCGCAACAACCTCATTATCATCGAATATTGGTATTATCAGTATATTTTCAAATTTAAAGCTGCAGTTTACGCAACTATTCTCATTGGTATCTTCATAATCATATTTATCGATTATAATAGTATTCTTTTTATCAAGACATTGTCTCCATAATGGATTTTCAGCAATCTTGCATGCTTTAGACCAGCTTTTATCTATGCAATAAATTGTTTCATTATTAAGACAGACATCAAGTGAAAATTTTTGTTTAGAGTCATCATATAGGCAAAAAACTCCACATCCACTCTCTGTAATTTCGATAGCTGCTTTAACCGCAAGATAATAAATCTCAGATTGTGTTGTTGACTTATTAAGATTGCTTAATTTCAATAACTGATCTGCCTTTCTAGCCTCAGCCTCAACATTCTTTTCAAAGCTTCCGCGTTTTATTATTGCTTCTTCCATATTTTCAAGCAATAAATCTGATCTGATCTTCATTTCTCTAATGGACTCTTCATATACAATCTTTTGCATTTTTCTCAACTGAAACTGTTTTATTTCAGTTTTTATTCTTAATGGAAATTTTATTGTGTCCAAATCGGACAAAAGCCTGTAATAAAAATCACAAGCGCCGATTTCCATAGCTTCTTCCATAATTCTATTATTATATAAGGAGGAGTGAATTATTACAGGAATATCCTTAACGCTTTCATCTGCTTTTATTTCCTTAAGGGTTTGCAATCCGTCCATTATAGGCATAAAAACATCCATTATTATGAGGCTGTAATCATTTTTTCGTACCAAATCCAATGCAATAAGACCGTTTTCTGCTTCATGAATTTCCAGACAAATACCAACATTTGCTTTTATAAATTCCGATAAAAATTTGCGACTGGCTTCACTGCAATCAACTATCAATATATTATACAACTTGGATTCACCTCATTTTTTGTAGGTTGTAATCTGCTTTCGTACTCGGAACAAAGTGATTTGGTTATTGCTTGCAATACTAGATCTCAACTTCAAGTAATCTGCTTTTGTACTCGCTAAAAACTTGAAGTAGCGATCTAGTTATTGCTTGCAATGTTAAATCCTAACTTCAAGTAATCTGCTTTCGTACTCGCTAAACCGCGAGTACACGCAGATAACTTGAAGTAATGATTTAATCATTGCTTAATATAACGACTTGGGGGATGCGCACTGCAAACTTGCTGCCTTCATTTATTACGCTTTGAACCTCTATCGATCCTCCCATTAGTTCGCTTAGCTTTTTACAAATAGGCAGACCCAAACCGCTTCCGCCGTACTTATCTATTTCCTGAGAAGGTTTTTGTCTGAAATTATCAAAAATAACTTTTTGTTCTTCAGGCGTAATACCAAGTCCTGTATCACTTACTTCAATTTTTATATAACAACAATTGCCATCATTTGCTTCCACCTCAGCCGACAGGATTACCTTACCCTTATCAGTGAATTTAACGGCATTGCCGACAAGATTGAACAATATCTGCCTGATTCTGATTTCATCAAGAAATAAAAATTCTGGGATGCTTTCGTTGATATTTATTTGAAAATTGACATTTTTCATAAGAAAAGTCTCATAGAAAATTGCTTCAATATCAGAAAAAATCTTTCTAATTTCAGTTTTGCTTGGTTTAAGTTCCATCATTCCCGCTTCAATTTTGGATATATCCAAAATATCATTAATCAGCATCAACAGATTCTTTCCAGCAGTATTAATAGATACAACATATTTTTTTAATTTTTCTTCCTGAAGTTTCAGAGTCAGAAGTTCACTGAAGCCAATTACAGCAGATAACGGCGTCCTTATTTCGTGGCTGATATTAGCAATGAATTCACTCTTTAATTTATCAGCTCTTGCAGCGTTCTCAAGAGCAATTTTGAGTTCCTGTTCTATAATTTTTGATTTCGTTATGTCAGCCATTACGCAATCTATTATTTCACTTTCAGGATACATTTTTCCAGAATACAGAAGATAAACTTCTTTTCTGTCATTCCTTATAACTCTGATTTCCTGAGATTCCGTGCTTCCATCTTTTGATTTTTCCATCTCCTCTATAATTTTTATAAAAGTATTTATTTCCATAATATTTTTCATGCTTAACTTGTTAGATATCAGTTGCTTTGGATTCTTAAATCCAAGGGTATTGGCAAGACTCAAGTTACATTCAACAATCTCGCCGCTAACTCTGTGAAATCTGCAGTTTCCAATCTGAGCGTTTTCAAAAATTGTTCTATACTTTCTTTCGCTTTCTTTGAGCCGTTCCTCGGATTGCTTTCTATCAGAAACATCCATCATTGTTCCATAAAGAGCGACCCTATTATTCGGTGGTTTCTCAAGCTTTATCTGATTTACAAGCATCCACTTTTTTGAGCCGTCATTACAGGTTATTCTAAACTCCTGATCCTTAACATACTCTTTTATCAAATCGTTTTCTTCTGAATAAACCCAATTCATCCGGTCCTCTTCATTGATCATGTAATAAATCTTCTTAAAATCCAATCCATCTTCCTTATCCAAACCTAAAATTGAGAATATCTCATCGGACCATGTTATAGTATTTGTAGCCGGATTATACTCCCAGCTCCCTATTCTTGCTATTTTTTGCGCTAAAACAAGTTGAGAAGTATTCTGCCACAATTTTTCTTCAGATTCTTCAAGTTTCATAACAACTTCATATTTATCAAAGAACCTTTTAACCGAGCTCTCTAGAGCTGTTATAAAGCTTTCATCTTTTATAATATAGTCATAAGCGCCATATTTTAACATGGTTACAGCGAGGCTCTCATTTCTGATTCCTGTTATTGCTATAAAATCGGGCATGTGACCCTTTAACGCAATGACGGACTGTATAAACTGAGTCGCGTTCATCTCTTTCATTTTATGATCAAGAATAATTAAAGCTGGACTATTCTGTCCTAGCCACTTCATTGCTTCAAATACATCTGTTTTTACCATTATGAAAAGATTATTTTCTTCAAGCGCATACCGGATAATTTCACATATGCCCGGATCGTCATCTATAATAAGTACAGAGGGTCTATCCATAAGACTTCCTCCTAGTTAAAGGTTTTATTAAGAATTTATAGTTGTATTATTGAATTAATCTGTTTTGGCGCGATTTTTAAATTAAAAGCGCTATTAATCTTACATTTGACAGAGCAAAATTACTAACGCTTTAACGGTATTTTGTTATAGGCAAATGTAAAATGTCTATCACAAAACATATAGATAAACCCTAAGGGCGTTTTTTAATTTACGCGCTTAATAAGTTTTTCATAATGCT
>JAUZPS010000015.1 GCA_030705945.1 Bacillota bacterium | reverse complement strand
TTGAGGTGTTCACACACAGCAAGGTACCGGCAAATGATGGTGGACTGTCTTTGGGACAGGCGGCAATGGCTATTATGTCAAATAGATAAGGGCGTTTCAAAAAATTCCTTGTTCAAGTTTATATGACGAAAACCTATTATATCAAGTTTTTGAAACGACCAGTTGCTAAGTTTTTTTTTGATACTACCTAATTGAAAGGAGCAAATGATATGTGTCTTGCATTACCGGGAAAGATAATTAAAATTGAGGATAAGACCGGAGTAGTTGAGATTATGGGGGTCACGAGGGAAGTTTCTCTTGAGCTTATAAGGAATTATCAAATTGGAGACTACGTCCTAATACATGCGGGGTGCGCCATTCAGAAAATTGATGAAGAAGAGGCCGAAAAGACTATTGAACTTTTCAAGGAATTGAAGGAGATTGGGAATGAATAAATTGCTTTCAATATTCAGAGATCCTGAACTGGCGGTTAAATTATCAAAAAAGCTGTCAGATTATGAAGGGGAAAAAGTTAATATCATGGAAGTATGCGGCACGCATACCATGTGTATTTCCAGATATGGAATAAGATCTATGCTGCCTGAGAGCATTAATCTTATCTCTGGACCCGGCTGCCCTGTTTGTGTTACTCCTGTTTATTTCATTAACTCCGCAATTGAACTGTCAGAAGAAAAGGACATAATAATTACGACCTTTGGAGACCTTATGAAGGTGCCTGGCTCTAAGTCAAGCCTTTTAAAGGAAAAGGCCAAGGGGAGCGACATAAGAATTGTATATTCTCCCCTTGACGCTATAAAAATTGCAGAAGAAAATACAAATAAAAAGGTTGTATTTCTTTCAGTGGGTTTTGAGACCACAACACCTGTTACTGCTCTAACAGTTTTAAAGGCAAAGGAGGGGGGATTAAAAAACTTTTTTGTCCTCTCTGCCAATAAGACTATGCCATCCGCTTTAAAGGCGCTGGCGCTCGATGAAGAAGTAGGAGTACAGGGATATCTTTATCCTGGACATGTCAGCGCTATTATCGGTACAAAAGTTTATGAAGACCTTGCTCTAAACTATGGGATATGTGGTGTTGTAACGGGCTTTGAACCTATTGATATTCTGCATGGAATCCTTACCCTTGTTTCAAATATAAATAAAAAAAATAAAATAGTCGTTAATGAGTATTCAAGAGTAGTAACAGATAAAGGAAATGAGGAAGCCGTCAAAATAACGGATCAGGTTTTTTGGCCATGTGATTCTGTTTGGAGAGGAATTGGCAATCTTCCTCAATCAGGTCTTAATATGAGGGAAGAGTTTAAAGAATATGACGCATGGAAAGTATTTAACCTGAACCCCTCTCATAAAGAGGAGAATTCGGGATGCTTATGCGGCGAAATATTAAAAGGCAGGAAGAAGCCCAGTGATTGCAAGTTGTACGGGAAAAACTGCGTTCCGGAGAATCCTGTGGGCGCTTGCATGGTATCCTCGGAAGGAACCTGCGCGGCTTATTACAGATACGGAGGTGGCGATAAATGACGGGCATAATTACACTTGCTCATGGGAGCGGCGGTAAGACTACCAATGACCTTATTAAGAATATCTTCTTAAAACATTTTCGAAACGATATAATTTTAAAAAGCGATGATGCCGCAACATTTAATCTTTCAGGAAAGTTGGCTTTTACAACCGATTCGTTTGTAATTACGCCAGTTTTTTTTAAGGGAGGAAATATCGGAAAGCTGGCGGTATGCGGCACTGTAAATGACCTTGCGGCTCTTGGGGCAAAACCCCTTTACTTAAGCTGCGGCTTTATCATAGAGGAAGGACTGCCCTTTGATGAGCTTGAGGCAATTGTTGAAGCTATGGGGAAAACCGCAAAAGAGTGCGGCGTAAAAATAGTTACGGGAGATACGAAAGTTGTTCAGAAAAATGCAGCTGACAAGATATTTATTAACACATCGGGAATTGGAATTATAGAGGATGGGTTAAATATTTCCGGAAGTGGAGCAAAAGCTGGAGACAGGATTATTATAACGGGTACTGTAGGCGATCATGGCTGCTCGATTCTTCTTGAACGCGAGAAGCTTGAAATATCAGCGGATATTATGAGCGACTGCGCTCCATTAAATTTAATGCTTGAAAAAATATCGGATAAGTTTAAAGAAATACACGTAATGAGAGATCCCACAAGGGGCGGCGTTGCAGCTACATTGAATGAGATAGCGGCGCAGAGCGGAGTAGGTATTAAGCTGTATGAAGACAGGATTCCTGTAAAAGATCAGGTAAGAGGAGTCTGCGAGCTGCTTGGTATGGATCCCTTATATATGGCAAATGAAGGGAAAATGCTTATGTTTGTTCCTGAAATATCGGCTGAATCAATTGTTAATGAGTTAAGACAAAACAAAGAAGGCGTTGATGCTTGTATAATCGGTGAAGTGATAAACGAGCCTAAAGGCAGGGTTATTATAAATACAATAACAGGAGGAAACAGAATAGTGGATATGCCAGTTGCAGACCAACTGCCTAGAATATGTTGATTACAACAAATGTTCAAAAATCAATTAACCAATTATTGAATATTATAGAAGTTATTTATTATACTAATACTATATATGATTTTGTGTATATTAAGGATTTGAACTACAGAAAACGAAAGGTAGGTTTATGATGAGCAATTTAAATTCGGAAGAAAAGGTAGCAATAATTGATTCATTTAATGGGATAGAAGTATACAGGGTATATGCGGATAAGTTTAAAACAAATTCTATCAACATATTTTTTCAGGATGAATTATCAAAGGAAAATGCCGCGAAGAACGCTCTGGTACCGGCAGTATTGAGAAGAGGAACGAGCAGACGCAAATCTTCGAGAGAAATTGCTTTTTATCTTGAAGAGCTCTATGGTTCAGCCTTTGACTGCGCAGTTTCAAAAAAAGGAGAGTACCAGATTATTCAGTTTTACGCTGACTATGTATCTGATAAATACACGGGTAACAACACAAATCTTTTTAAGGACTGCCTGGAGCTTTTGTTTGAGATAATAACGGAACCGTTGCTTGAAAATGGAGCCTTTAAAAAAGATTATCTGGAACAGGAGAAAGACAACCTTAAAAAGATCATAGAAGGAAGAATGAATGACAAGGTTCAATACGCGGTTGAAAGATGTTTTGAGGAAATGTGCAAAGGTGAGCCTTTTGAGATTTATGAATACGGCTCAATAGAGGACCTTAACAAAATTGATGCAGGTAGTCTTTATGATCACTATAAATACATACTTGAAAGCTTGCCAATGAAAGTATTCATATCGGGAGATATGGAGGACGCCAAGATTGAGTATGCGATTAAAATGCTTAAAACATTGAAAAGAGGCAACATAAAGGATCTTGCAAGCCCACAAATTATAAAAAACGTTGCCGATACAAGAACGGTCACAGAAAAGCTTGATGTATCCCAAGGCAAGCTATCCATAGGCTTCAGAACCAATACCACGCCTTCTGAAAAAGATTACTATAGTCTGGTGGTTTGTAACAGTATATTAGGTGGAGGCATACACTCCAAACTATTTCAGAACGTAAGAGAAAAAGAAAGTCTTGCCTACTATGCTTTTTCAAGATTGGAGAAATTCAAAGGACTTATGCTTATCAGTTGTGGAATTGAGACAGCGAATAAGGATAAGGCCTTTGACGTAATTATGAAGCAGATTGAGGAAATAAGACAGGGAAATATTTCAGACTATGAATATGATTCAAGTTTTAAATCCATAAAAACCGGGCTGGAATCCCTTAAAGACAGCCAGCTTTCCATCGTTGATTTTTACCTGAGCCAGAAGATATCCAATACAACCGATACGCTAAAAACACTTTATGAGAAATTTGAAGCGGTTACCCGTGATGACATAGTTGCAGCCGCTAAAAAAGTCAAGCTTGATACAGTTTATTTTCTTACATCAAAATAAACTATTAAAATCAATTGCCCTTAATAATGATTTTAAGATAATAAAGCTTGCGCCTGACATTATTGAAATATCCTTAAACAAACGAAAGGAATGGTTGATGAAATGGAAATTAAAACTATTGAGTATTCAAAAATAAATGAAAAACTTTATATATATGAACATGAGAGCGGTTTGAAGGCTTTTGTTATTCCCAAAAAGGGATATTCGAAAAAATACGCGTCTTTTGGCGCGCATTATGGATCCATAAATAACAAGTTCATTGCGCCCTATGAAAAAGATGTAACAGCTGTGCCGGATGGTATTGCTCATTTTCTTGAGCATAAACTTTTTGAACAAAAAGACGGAAGCGTCATGGATAAATTCTCAGTGATAGGCGCCAACCCCAATGCATATACAAGCTTCACACAAACAGTTTATTTATTTTCCTGCACTGATAAATTCAGTGAAAATTTCAACCTGCTCTTAGATTATGTTCAGAACCCTTATATAACCGAAGAGAGTGTTGAAAAGGAAAAAGGCATTATTGGACAGGAGATAAGAATGTATGAGGATGATCCGAATTGGAGGGCATTTTTTAACCTGTTGCGCGCATTTTACAAAAATAATCCTGTAAGCATTGACATAGCAGGTACTGTAGAGAGCATAAGCAAAATAAACAGAGATAATTTATTAAAGTGTTATAACACGTTTTATCATCCTTCGAATATGGTGATACTGGTTGTTGGCGATGTAGACCCTGAAAGTACCTTAAAGATGGTTGAAAGCTCAATTAAGACTACAGAACATAAACCTCAGATTCAACGTATTTTCCCTCAGGACGAGAGCGGAATAAACAAAAGCTATGTAGAACAGAATCTTTCGGTATCCATACCGATCTTTCAGATGGGATTCAAGGACGAAAATCCCAACACAAATGGTGTTGAAGGATTAAAGCAGGAAATTGCCACAAAGCTGCTATTAGATATGATTATGGGAAGAAGTTCATCGCTATATAATGAGCTATATGAATCGGGCTTAATTAACAGCAGTTTTGATTCAGACTATACAATAGAAGAGAATTATGCCTTTTCCATGTTTGGAGGAGAATCTTCAGAACCGTTAAAGGTCAGAGATAAAATTATGGAAGAAATCAATGCGATAAAAGCTAACGGACTTGATGAAAAAAGCTTCACAAGGATTAAAAACGCTACGAAAGGTAGATTTATCAAGCAGCTAAACTCCGTTGAAAGAATATCCCACTTGTTTATCCCAGCTTATTTCAGGGGAGCCTTAATGTTTGACTATTTTGACGTATATGATAAAATAACTTTTGAATATGTTAACGAAGTATTTTCAAAACACTTTAGAGAAGAAAACCTCGCTTTATCAGTAGTAAAGCCGGTTTAAGGGGGATTAAAATGGGCGTAATTAGCTTTCCGGGACTCGGTAATATCAGTTTTCACATAAACAGGATTGCTTTTTCGTTGTTCGGATTAAGTATTCACTGGTATGGAATTATAATTGCTGCAGGCTTTCTGTTGGCTGTATTATTAGCTTTAAAAAACTGTAAAAAGTATGACATTGACCCAGACAACATAATTGATCTGGTTCTCTATGCGGCTCCAATATCGATTATAACCGCAAGGCTGTATTATGTTATTTTTAGCTCAGACAAGACATACCTTGAAAATCCACTTGAGATAGCTAAAATATGGCATGGCGGTTTAGCGATTTTCGGTGGTATAATTGGAGCTGTAGCTACAACATTTGTTTTTTGTAAGATAAAGAAAATTAATGCATGGAATTTATTAGATCTCGGACTACCATATTTTGCTCTCGCTCAAGCAATTGGAAGATGGGGCAACTTTGTAAACCAGGAAGCGTTTGGGAGTCAAACAAATCTTCCCTGGGGTATGACAGGGGATCAGATAAAAAAATATATCGAGAGAAACTACCCTAATCTGGACCCGAATGTTCCTGTGCATCCCACGTTCTTATACGAGTCGTTATGGAATATAGGCTTGTTTGTATTTTTAGTATGGTTCAGAAAACGTAAAAAGGTTGATGGAGAAATATTCTTTCTGTATATGATTTTTTATGGAATTGGCAGAATGTGGATAGAGGGCTTGAGAACAGATAGCTTAATGCTAGGCAGCCTCAGAGTATCTCAAATATTGTCGGTTATTATCGCGATTGTTGGATGCGTAGCGTTTTTCTGGCGGAGAAAGTTAAAAAGTGGCAAAGAAGCTGGTTTGGCTTATGAACCAAGCGGATACGAAGCTGTTCTAGAGGAGTTAAGAGATAACAACAAAAATGAAACTGGCGATAATAATGAAGTTCTTAACAATGAAAGTATTGAGGTAACAAAGGAACAGTCACAGAATGAATAAATGATCTAGACAGTATCAAAAACTGTTGCAAAATTTTTAATACAAAAGAGAAATTTAAGGGTGACTAGTATGTATTTTGTTGAAAAAACGAAAGGTGAAAATATAATAAAAAACTTTGATTACCTTCTTTTTTTAGCTGTGCTGGCTCTATCCATCATTGGCTTTTTGGTGGTAAGAAGCGCTACCCTTACAAGAGCTGATGGCGGCGCCAGAATTATGATAAGCCAGATTGCGGGAATGGTAATCGGAGTGACGTTAGCTTTAATTATGAGCTATATAGATTATAAAGACTTTAAGTTATTTGGAAGCGGTCTTTATATAATCAGCATAGTACTTCTTGTCATTGTGCTTAAGTTTGGTACAGGGCAGGATTTGGGAAGCAGCAGTTGGCTTAATCTGGGTTTTGTACAGATGCAGCCTTCAGAGGTTGCTAAAGTCGCATTTATTATGGTGATTTCAATCTTTCTGGAAAGGATACTGGAAGATCGGCAAAAAGGCAACTTTATTAAACTTGCCGGATATTCTTCGTTAATTATTGCGCTGGTATTGGCAGAAAAGGATTTTGGCACAAGCATAGTGTTTTTCTTCATGTTTTTTATGATGTTATTCATATGCAAGTTACCGTATAAATACATCTTTGGAATGATAGGCGCGATGATTCCGGTATCATTTATTATGTGGTTCTTTGTGTTGAATGATAAGAGGAAATCAAGGATTATTTCTTTTCTTTATCCAGAAGCAGATCCCCTTAATTCAGGCTTTAATGTTTTAAGATCAAAATACGCCATAGGATCAGGCCAATTTTGGGGAAAAGGACTATTTCAGGGGATTCAAACACAAAACAGCATGGTGCCTGTAAAAGAGTCTGACTTCATTTTTTCTGTAATTGGAGAGGAATTGGGGTTTATTGGAGCCATTATTGTAATATTATTGATATTCTTTATTATAATACGCTGTATATATATTGCTAAAAATTCAAGAGACAAATATGGAGCAATAATGGTCGTTGGCGTGGCGAGCATGCTTTCGGTTCATACGTTTATAAATATTGGAATGTCAATCGGCATCAGCCCATGTACAGGTATACCGTTGCCGTTTGTCAGTCAGGGAGCAACCAATATGGTTACAAACTTTATGGCAATGGGAATTGTTTTGAGTGTTTCGGCTAGAAGGAAGAAGGTCATATTCAACTCATCCCAGTAGCAACAAAACTAAAACTTGATTGTCACAAAACAACGTAAAGAGAGATAAAAGATGGGACTAATGAACTATCTTTTATTTTTTTTTCATTTTTTTTGAAAATACATCTTGATTATTATGAAAAATTAGAATAAAATTAATTACAGGTGGAGGAAAGTGGTGAAAAGTGGTGAGCATTCCCAAAAAGTGAGGTGAATTAATTGTTTTCTGGTGAATACCAACATGCGGTAGATCCCAAAGGGCGTTTGATAATGCCATCAAAACTTAGGGAAGGTCTCGGTGACAAGTTTATGATAACCAGAGGCTTAGATGATTGTTTGTTTGTGTATTCTATGACTGATTGGGAAAGCTTTGAAGTCAAACTTAAATCACTGCCAATGACTGACAGCAATGCGAGAGCGTTTGTTAGATTTTTCCTTTCGGGCGCTGCTGAATGTGAAGTGGACAAGCAGGGAAGAATATTGATACCACAGATTTTAAGAGACTACGCAGGATTGGAAAAGGATGTCGCAATCATAGGTGTTTCATCAAGAGTTGAAATATGGGATAAGGATAAATGGCAGAAGTATATTTCAGGTGTTAATGAAAACCCTAACGAGCTTGCTAAGAATCTGACATCTATTGGGCTGGTGTTTTAGCAATAATTCAGGAATGATCAAAATATTACTTAAGCCTTTTGATATGTAATGGTAGTTTGAATTTACGTGAGAGCAAAATTTTAAAGTTGAGGTTGTATTTTAATCATCCCTAAAATATGCGATTTTTAAAGGTGCAATATGGAATTTAATCATAAGCCGGTTTTACTGAATGAGTGTATAGAATACTTGAATATTAAACCTGATGGTATTTATGTTGATGGTACTCTCGGTGGAGCTGGACACTCATCGAGCATTTATGAAAAGCTTAATGAGGACGGAGCTCTAATTGGCTTGGATCAGGATGCGTTTGCGATAGAGACATCAGCAAAACGATTAAAAGAATTAGCTGGAAAAGGGAAAATCATACTGGTTAACAGCAATTTTAAAAATATTAAAGAAATTTGTATGGATCTTGCTGTGCGCGGTGTTGATGGAGTTTTGCTTGATCTTGGAGTATCATCACACCAATTGGACGAGCCGGAGAGAGGTTTCAGCTATCAGAATGATGCTCCTCTTGATATGAGAATGGATAGAAACAACAAGCTTAATGCTGAAATCGTAGTTAATGAATACGACGAAAATAGAATTAAAGAAATAATCAGGGATTTTGGCGAAGAAAAGTGGGCGGCAAGAATTGCGTCTTTCATTGCCAGAGCAAGAGAAAAGAACAGAATAAAAACTACATTTGAGCTTGTGGATATAATCAAAGCGGCTATACCGAGCGCAGCAAGAAGGGATGGCCCTCATCCCGCAAAACGGACCTTTCAGGCAATAAGAATTGAAGTTAACAATGAGCTTGGTATTTTAAAACAAACTATAGATGATATAGTTTCCGTGTTAAACCCAGGAGGAAGACTTTTAATAATAACATTCCATTCGCTAGAGGACAGGATAGTAAAAAATGAATTTTTGAAAAAAGCCAAACCATGTACATGCCCAAAAGAATTTCCAGTATGTATATGCGGCAATAAGACAGAGGTTGAAATATTAACACGGAAGCCTGTTGTATCTTTGGAGGAAGAGCTTGATGAGAATCCAAGAGCAAGAAGCGCTAAATTAAGGGTATTAAAAAAACTAACATAAATATACTGGCATAAAACAAACAAATGATAAAAAACTAAGAAAATACTAAAGATGAAATTGTAAAGTACAAAAGAGAAATAAGCTTTAAAAGTTCTGAAGCCAATAAGACATACAAAAGAAGAAATGATTTTTCAAAAAAGAAAGATCATAAAGTCCTACAAAAGAAAAAGTTTTAATAACCACAAAAGAAGAAATTAGAAAGTACACAAAAGACAAGAAAATCAATTTATACAAAAGAAAAAGTTAAAAAGTACACAAAAGATTAAGAAAGTTAAATTTTACAAAAGAAAAAATTTTAAAGTACACAAAAGACAAGAAAGTTAATTTCTACAAAAGAAAAAACTAAAAATTACACAAAAGATAAGAGAGTCAATTTCTACAAAAGAGAAAATTAATTTTACAAAAGTTATTTACAAAAGAGAAAAAGAGATATTAAAGAAGCTTCTTTATTTATTTCTTAAGACACACAAAAGAAGAAGTATAAAGATTAACTTATTAGAAATGTTAAAGAAAACCTTTTAGAAAATATTTATATGTATAAGTATAAATAAAACGAAGTAATCACTTTCACATTTCTTAGCTAAATTTTCCGGGAGGGGCGGTTTTAGTCTGCTCCCGGATTTATTGTCCTCTTATAAGGGGACTTGTTGCGTGGGTAATTCTGTGAATATTTAGTAAAAGAGGTGAATACAATTGTTAGCGGAGAAAGAAAAATACGTTTACGGAACAGCGGCCCCCAAGATCGAATATGACGTTTACGAGAATAATAAAGTACTTAAAGCAAAGAAAAGAGATAAAAGAAATAACAAAGTGAAGTTAAAAGCTGTTTTCTGTATATTGGTTTTTTTTGTATCCTTTTCTTGTATCATATTTATGTATGCGCAGATTACCGAGATGGATTATAAAATCAACAAGGCTACTAAAGAATATAACGAACAAAAAAATGATAATTTAAGGCTAAGTCTTGAGCTGCAGAAGAATCTTGATCTAAACAGGATCAGAGAAGTTGCGCAAACGCGACTGGATATGCAAAAGCCAGATAAGCATCAAATAATATACATAAATGTTCCGAAAACAGATTTTACTGAATTAGCTGATAAAGATAAAGAAAATATTAAAGGCGATAATTTCTTTACATCAATTTTAAATATTTTCAGTGGATTGCTTAATTTTTTGAACTGAGCTACTACAATTTGAAACTAGATTACTAATGAGAAAAGTGTGTTAATCTTTCTATTTCCATCTCGGGAAAGGAAGATTAACAGCGGTTTATATACACATATAGATAAAAAGCAATTAATCTTTTACATTTGCCTATCGCAAAATAACGTTAAAGCGTTCGTTATTTTGCTCCGTCAAATGTAAGATTAATAGTGCTTTTTATATAGATAACTTAGAGTTACTAAAATCTCTCATTTTTATTGGTAGATAAAAATGGCCACAACATAAGCCATAATAGAATTTTATAAATCCGATTGTTAATATTTTATGCAATTTATAGATAACAATCTCAGAAATTATTCTATCGTTCCAAGTAAAATGAAGATTAGGACAAAAATGCCAGCGAGGTTTAAAAGGATAAGAACTATAATATATTATAGTGTGTTATCCTTTTTTTGCAGGAGAGTTTTTTGAACAATAGTTTTAATCTAGGTTTTATGTGTGGAGGTATGAGCTTGATTGGAGTAACTTTGACAATTAAAAAAAGGCTATTATTTATGCTGCTGTTCTTTTTAACAATAATAACAGCTCTATTAATAAGGCTTGGCTGGATACAGATAGTTAATGGGGAATGGTACCAGCAGCAAGCATTTGAGCAGCAGAATTCTGGAATAGAAATAAGCGCGGGTAGAGGAACAATCTTTGACAGAAATGGAAAGGAGCTTGCCGTCAGCGCTAATGTGGAGACCGTGTCAATTAATCCCCAAGAGGTCAGAAGGTCAAAAAAGGATAAGGAAGTTATAGCTCAAAAGCTTTCAGATATACTGTCATTAAAAAAAGAAGATATTATTAAAAAACTTGATAGAAAAAGCAGATATGAAAGAATTGTAAGAAAAATTGATAAAGAAGTTGGAGATAAAGTACGAAAATGGATCAAGGATGAGCAGTTAAGCGGTATATATGTTGTAGAAGATACAAAAAGATTTTATCCAAATAGAAACCTGGCGGCTCATGTTATTGGGTTTACCGGATCTGATAACCAGGGACTTGATGGTATTGAAGCAACTATGGATAAATACTTGAAGGGTAAACCAGGCAAGATATTGAGTGAGGTCGATGCAGGAGGAAGAGAGATTTCTTCCAATGAGCAAAAGCATGTTGAACCGCAAAAGGGAAATAACGTTGTTTTGACTATAGATGAAACGATTCAGTATATGGCGGAAAAAGCTATGGAGAAGGCCATAAAGGATAATAAGGTCTTAAGAGGAGCCGCTGCGATAGTGATGGATCCTAAAAATGGCGACATTCTAGCGCTTACTTCAAAGCCTGATTTTGACCTGAACGCGCCTTTTGCGGCTCCGTCTGGAGTCGATCCGAGCGCGTGGAAGGGTAATACAAAGGAGGATATCGATAAACTGTCAAAAACTGTTTGGAGAGATAAAGCGGTTGTAGACACGTATGAACCAGGCTCTACATTTAAGGCAATAACTTCAGCGGCGGGTCTCGAGGAAGGAGTCATTACCCCTACCAGCCCAGTAACTGATTTTACAGTTAAGGTGGGAGGTTGGAATATAAACTGTTGGAAGCCCAACGCCCATGGCAATGAAACCTTTACCGAGGGTGTATATAATTCATGTAACCCCGTATTTGTGAGATTATCACAGACACTTGGCATAGACAGGTTTTATAATTATGTAAGAAAATTTGGCTTTTATGACAAAACTATGATAGATCTGCCTGGAGAAGCTAAAAGCGTAATTCATAAAAAACCTACAGAAGTTGATATGGCTGCCGCTTCCTTCGGTCAGAGGTTTCAGATTAGTCCCATTCAGCTAATTACAGCTTATGGAGCTATAGCAAACGGCGGTACTCTTTATAAGCCTAGGCTTGTCAAAGAGCTGACTGATGATAACGGAAACATAATAAAGACCTTTGAGCCTGAAAAGGTGAGAACTGTAATTTCAAAACAGACCTCCGATACATTAAGAACTATATTAGAAGGTGTTGTTTCGGAAGGAACAGGCGGCAACGCTTATATAAAAGGATATAGAGTAGCCGGAAAGACCGGTACATCAGAAACGCTGCAGACTAAAAAAGAGGGCAGATATATTGCGTCATTTATGTCATTTGCTCCTGCTGATAATCCTGCAATATGCGCTCTTGTTATTTTAGACCATCCTGACGTATATCCTCACACAGGAGGTATGATTGCGGCTCCTGTGGCTGGCAAACTGGTGGAAGATGTTTTAAATTATCTTGAGATTCAAAGAAAGTATACGGAAAAAGATAAGGATGCTCTACAGGTTGATACTGTAGTACCTGATGTAACCAATAAGAGCATTGAAGACGCGAAAAAACTTTTAAATGAAAAAGGTCTTACATATGAAATAGTAAATAAGGGAAATACTAATGCTACGGTTGTAATGGAACAAATGCCAAAACAGGATGCTGTTGTGCCTGCCAAGACAGTTGTATTACTATATACTTATAAACCTGAAAAAGAACCTACGGTAAAAATGCCGGATATATTAAATGATACAATAGAAGAAGCGGCTGAGACCCTAAAAGAGATAGGTTTAAACATAAAGGTTAAAGGTTTGGGTAAAGCGGTAAAACAGGCTGTTCCGCCCGGGACTAAAGTAACAAAAGGGCAACTGGTTGAGGTAGAGTTCAAGCAGCTTGACACAGAATAGAACGGAGGTTTCTGACATGATATTAAAAGAGTTAGTTGAAGGATTGGAATTAATAGATGTAAAAGGAAATCTGGATATAGAGATTTCTAATATTGCGTACGATTCGAGGAAAGTAAGAAGTGGTACTTTATTTGTTTGTATTGAGGGATTTAAAGTGGATGGACATAATTTTATTGCCGCCGCAATAGAAAATGGGGTCAGCGCTCTGCTTGTCCAGAAGGAGGTTGAAGCTCCGGAGGGCGTAACAGTTATTAGAGTTGAAAACACAAGGTTTGCTTTGGCTTATGCTTCAGACGTATATTTTAATCATCCATCCGCAAATTTTGCGTTATACGGAGTAACAGGAACCAAGGGTAAGACAACAACAACTTTTATGCTCAAAGATATACTGGAAAAAGCCGGGCAAAAGGTAGGTCTTATAGGCACCGTGGCTAATTTTATTGGCAATGAAACAATTCCAACTGAAAGAACGACTCCTGAGTCCTATGACTTACAGGCTCTATTTGGCGATATGGTGGAGAAAAACGTTGACAGCGTGGTTATGGAGGTTTCCTCACATGCTCTCGAACTGCACAGGGTTGGCTGCTGTCAATATGACATAGGAGTTTTTACAAACCTAACCCAGGATCACCTTGATTTTCATGAAACCTTTGAAAATTATTTTAACGCGAAGATCAAACTGTTCGATATGTGTAAAAAGGTTCTGATTAATATAGACAGCGGCTATGGTAAAAGAGCAAAAGAAGCAGCAAAGCGCGAGGTTTATACATATGGTATAGAGAAGGAAGCTGACTTAAGAGCTGTAAATATAAAAACTAACCCTGACAGTGTTGAATTTGATCTGATTTCACCATGGGTCAATTGCAGGATCAAGGTTAATATACCAGGTATTTTCAGCGTTTATAACGCCTTAGCCGCCATTGGGTGTTCTCTATTGGGAGGAATATCTATTGAGCATATTAAAGAGGCTCTCGAGAATATAAGAGTACCTGGAAGGGCGGAAGTGGTATATACAGATGATAAATTTACAGTTATAATTGATTATGCGCACAGTCCCGATAGTCTTGAAAATATTCTTATGACCTTAAAGGGTTATGCTAAAGGAAGGGTTGTCTGTCTTTTCGGATGTGGAGGGGACAGAGATAAAACAAAAAGGCCGATTATGGGTGAAATATCTGGTAAGTTAGCGGATTTTACCATAATAACTTCTGATAACCCAAGAACAGAAGAGCCACAGAGGATTGTAAGCGACATAGAAGAAGGCGTAAAACGAACAGATGGTTCATATGTAGCAATAGTAGACCGAAAGGAAGCAATTAAATTTGCTCTGGCAAATGCAATTAAAGATGATATAATTTTACTTGCAGGAAAAGGTCATGAAACTTATCAGATATTTAAGGATAAAACAATTCATTTTGACGAAAGAGAAGTAGTTAAGGAGTTGTTGGAGTCATTAAAAATCTAGAGAAAGAGGTAGTCTTATATGCAGATACTCGACCTAAAGGAAATTATCAAGGCGACAGATGGCAAATTGGTTTGCGGAAAATCAGATATAATCATTAAAGATATATGTATTGATTCGAGAAAGGTAAAAAACGGGGACCTTTTTATTCCAATTGTTGGAGAAAAGTTTAACGGACATGACTTTATCGCTAAGGCGTTTGAGGAAGGAGCCTTAGCCGCATTGACATCGGAAGATATTGAAGATGCTGAGGGTTCCAATGATAAAACAATAATAAGCGTTAAGGACACGACAAAAGCGCTGGGTGATATTGCAAGGTACTATCGGAGCAAATTTGACATACCGTTGGTAGGCATAACCGGGAGCGTAGGAAAAACAAGCACTAAAGATATGGTCGCTAGCGTCCTCGAACAAAGATACAACGTATTAAAAACTTCAGGAAACTTTAATAATCATATCGGATTGCCGCTTACTGTTACGAGCCTAAATAGCGATCATGAAGCTGCAATATTGGAAATGGGAATGAGCGGATTAGGCGAAATAAGCTATCTGTCCAAAATAGCTAAGCCTAAAATCGCCATTATAACAAACATCGGAATGGCTCACATTGAGAAGCTGGGTTCTAAGCAGAACATTCTCAAAGCAAAAATGGAGATTATGGAAGGGCTGCCGCAGGATGGAGTTGTTGTATTAAACGGAGACGACAGCTTATTATTGGGACTTAAGGGATTTTTAAAGTATAAGACGGTATACTATGGAACAGAAGAGGGACTGGATTATCAGGCTTATAATGTTAAGACAATGGGGGAAACCGGCGTATGCTTCGAAATAGCAATCGGAAATGCTGACTATAAGATAAATATACCAACTCCCGGCGCGCATAATGTATATAATGCCCTTGCCGCAATAGCTGTGGGATCGGAGCTTGGAATGTCCATGGAAGAAATCATAAAAGGAATTACAACTTACAGTTCAGGAAAAATGAGGCTTAACATAATTTCCCGCAAGGGATATAAGGTTATAAACGATGCTTATAACGCAAGTCCGCAGTCTATGGAAGCGGCAATTGATGTTTTAAAAGATATTGGAGGAAAAGGCAGAACTATAGCAGTTTTAGGTGATATGCTCGAGATGGGAGACTGGGCCTACCAAGCTCATGTGGACGTTGGCAAATATGTTGCCTCAAAAGGCATAAATTACCTTATGACAGTTGGAGAAAATGGTAAGAATATAGCTAATGGAGCGCTAGAGTCAGGCCTTCCTTCAGAGACGGTATTCTCATTTAAGGATAATAAAGAGATTAACAAATTTTTAAGCGGTTTTGTCAAAGATGGCGATTTAATACTTGTTAAAGGTTCAAGAGGCATGAAGATGGAGGAAATTGCAGAAGAACTTACAAGGAATAATGATTGAAATACGGGGTGAAATTTTAAAATGCATTTTTCAATTCAGGTTGTGGTATTTATAATAGCATTTGTGATGGCTTTAATTGCGGGGCCTATTTTAATTCCGATTCTTACAAGACTTAAATTCGGTCAGACGGTCAGAGACGATGGCCCGGCAACTCATTTGAAAAAGACCGGTACGCCAAATATAGGAGGATTGATTTTCCTTGTTCCTATATTTTTGCTTTCGGTATTTTTTGGAAGAATTTATCCTGAAATAGTTCCCATGGCTATTGTTACTATCGGCTTTGGTTTAATAGGCTTCATAGATGATTATATCAAAGTTAAGAAGAGAAGGAAGGATGGTCTTTATCCAAAGCAGAAGACTGTGGGTCTCTTATTGGTAGCAGCTATTTTTGCTATATATACCGCGTATTTTACAGACCTGGGTGTTGATATAAATATTCCATTTATATGTACGATAAACCAAAGATGGTTTTTTATTGTTTTTGTAATATTTGTGCTATATTGCACTACGAATGCTGTAAATATTACTGATGGGCTAGACGGCCTCGCAGCGGGAATAACTCTGATTGTCATGGTATTCTTTACACTGTTAGCCATGTCAAGAAAGGAATGGGAATACGGCATGGTATTTTCATCCATTGTTGCTGGAGGGTGTCTGGGCTTTTTGACGTTTAACATTCATCCGGCAAAGGTATTTATGGGGGATACAGGCTCTCTGGCGTTAGGCGGAGCTGTTGCGGCTCTGGCTATCATGATGAAGGTTCCCTTTATAATTCTTATTGTAGGCTTTGTATATGTAGCTGAATTGCTTTCGGTAGCAATTCAGGTCGTTTCATTTAAATCAAGGGGCAAAAGAGTATTTAAAATGGCTCCACTGCATCATCACTTTGAACTGTCAGGCTGGAAGGAGACCAAGGTAGTTTATTCTTTCTGGATTGCGACAGTAATATTTTGCGCTATCGGACTCATAGTATTAGGTGTAATTTGATTTTTTTGGAGGGTATTCAATGAAGGGCAAGAGACCGTTTGATTTCTGGATATTCATATCAGTTCTTATGCTGCTTTCAATAGGAATAATAATGCTATTTAGCGCAAGCTATCCGAGCGCTTATTACTATCACTCAGGAAATGCCTATTATTTTGTTGAAAAACAATTATTATTCGCAATCCTAGGACTTATTGGAATGTTTATCATAATGAGGATCGATTATCATAAGCTTGGTAAAATATCTCCGATACTATTCATTATTTGTCTCGTTTTACTAGCTCTTGTGAGGATACCTGGCATAGGTTCAAAATTAAATGGAGCTTACAGATGGATTTTTATAGGTCCAATATCATTTCAGCCTTCGGAGCTTTTAAAGATATCTGTAATTTTGTTTTTTTCCTACAGTTTATCTAAGAGAAGGGAGTCCCTTAAATATTTTTTTAAGGGACTGCTTCCTTATCTTTTGCTTGTGGGTTTGTTTTCAGGTTTGCTGCTCATAGAACCCCATTTGAGCTGTACTGTTTTATTGGTTTTGGTATCAGCGATTATTCTATTCTGCGCGGGAGCGCAGATAAAACACTATTTAGCTATGGGCCTTCCAGCGGTGGCAGTTTTTATATTTCTCATAACATTTTTCGAACACGCTAGAAAGAGGCTAACAACCTTTTTGCACCCAATGCAGGATAAGCAGGGGGATAGCTGGCAGATTATACAGTCTCTATACGCAATCGGATCTGGCGGATTGTTTGGAAGAGGTTTGGGAAAGGGAATGCAAAAGCATCTATACCTGCCTGAACCATATAATGATTTTATTTTTGCAGTAACAGCTGAGGAGCTTGGCTACATAGGTCTTATTGCAATATTGATGCTGTTTTTCGTATTTATTTGGAGAGGCATAAAGGTGGCATTGAACGCTCCTGATATATTTGGAAGCCTGGTTGCTATAGGATTGACTTCTCTAGTTGGAATTCAGGTAATTGTAAATGTGGCGGTTGTTACCTCATCCATTCCGGCGACAGGTATGCCGCTACCGTTTTTCAGTTCTGGAGGTACATCTTTAACATTTCTATTATGCAGCATTGGAATTCTGCTCAATATATCAAAGCAGGCGAATTATGAAAGAATATGAGGTGAATGACGTTTGAAGGTGTTAATTGCTGGAGGAGGCACTGCAGGTCATATAAATCCTGGACTTGCAATTGCAAAATATATAAAGGCTCAGAAACCTGATACGGAAATTGTTTTTGTGGGGACTCAAAAGGGTCTTGAAACAAAGCTCGTGCCAAGAGAAGGTTTCGAGCTTAAGACAATTAGAGTAAGGGGTTTTAGAAGAAAACTTTCAAAGGATACTATTGTTGCGATTAAAGAATTATTTCAAGGGTATTATGAAGCAAGAAGAATAGTTGCAAGGTATAAGCCTGATATAGTAATAGGGACAGGGGGCTACGTTTGTGGTCCTGTTGTTTTTTCAGCGTCTTTAAAGAAGGTGCCTACGCTGATACATGAACAGAACGCTTTTCCCGGAGTTACCAACAGGATTTTGTCCAGGTTTGCTGACGTTACAGCTATTAGCTTTAAAGAATCTGAAAAGTTTTTCAAAAGCGCCAAAAAGCTTATCCTGACAGGCAATCCTATAAGGGAAGAAATGCTGAAGGTTAGCCGTGAAAAAGCAAGGCAGAAGCTGAGCTTGGACAATAAACCTTTTGTTGTCATATTCGGAGGCAGCAGAGGGGCTGAAACCGTAAACAATACAGTTGTTGAAATGCTCAAGACAAATTATAAAGAAGGGGACTTCAGGATGATTTTTGCTACAGGCGAAAATCAATACAGCAAAGTTATTGAGAAACTTGGAGATGCAAAGTTTAATTCTGTTGAAGTGGCTCCTTATATATTTGACATGGCAAATATTATGGCTGCGGCTGACTTAGTTGTATGCAGAGCAGGGGCGATTACCATTAGCGAATTGACTGCCTTGGGCGTTCCGTCGATAATGATCCCATCGCCTTATGTTACAGCAAATCATCAGGAACACAATGCAAGAGCGCTTGAAAAACAAGGCGCCGCGTTAGTTATACTTGAAAAAGAATTGAGTGGTCAACTGCTTTACAAGAAAATAAGAGATGTTATTAATGATAAGAATAAGCTTCAGGAAATGGCTAAGAATGCTAAAAGTGTAAGTGTTATAGACGCTGCTGAGAAAATCTACGAGTCAGCTGCTGGATTAATCCGAACATGATTTTAATTAGATTTTAATTAGATTAAAACCACTATTAATCTTACATTTAGCAGAGCGAAATAACGAACGATTTTAACGGAATTTTGCGATAGATAAATGTAAAGATTAATTGATTTTAATCTGTTTATGAATTCTGTGAAAGGGCTCAAATCATATGTTGATGGAATCAAAAAGATATGATTATATCACAAGCAAAACTCAGTAAGATAAAAAAAGTAACACTTTTGTAAACCCAGCATAAAATAATAATAAAAATGCTTTATGCAAATCAATGTTAAATCATTATTAAAATCATTTATAATCTTGCATTTATCAGTTTAAATCAGATAAAGTCTCGTTAAATTTTGATAGATAAATGAATGAGATTATTTGATTTTACCAATATTATTTCCACCGGGTTTTCGGAGGTGTAAGCTTATGAGCAAATTAGTAATTGTCGGTGGACAGAAGTTAAAGGGAGAAATTACTGTTGAAGGAGCTAAAAATGCTGTTCTGCCGATACTTGCGGCTACAGTCCTCAATGAAGGACTTAGTGTTATAAAAAACTGTCCCAAACTAAAAGACGTAACTGTAATGGTGAATATATTAAAAAGTCTGGGGTGTAAGGTCAGCCAAGAGGAAAATGTTGTTCTGGTCGACTCCTCAACAATCAACAGTACTTTCATTCCCGAAGAACTTGCTGTTGAAATGCGATGCTCTATTATTTTTATGGGCGCGGTTTTATCAAAGTTCGGCAAAGTAACTATAAGTTACCCAGGTGATTGTGTTAAGCTATGGGCTATATTAAAATCATTATAAATTTTAAATTTAGCAGAGCAAAATAACGGTTTTAACGGCATTTTGCGATAGATAATAAAGGACTCATTGATTTTAATATAAATAAATAATTATTTTTTAGCAATATGACTTGAAATAGTTCCTAAGTCTATTGCTTTCTAATGCTTTAATCAGCTCTGTGTCTATTTCTACAGCTGCTGTAAAGATAAATGTAACATCTTTGTGAAGTTGAATATGTTTGTCGTCTAATGGTAAAAGTTTTTTAAATGAGTCTGTAAATACCTGAATTATTGCCATTGATATCTTAAGTCTTAAAATGCCAGTATAAACATCAACTGATTGAGCAAGGGTTTTTCTTTTTATGCGTATTCTTTTTCCTCCCTGCAAGTCTGCGAGCTTCTGCGCCATTTTATATAATTTAACCCTATTGCTGTCAGAAAGGACCCATGGATGATTATCTCCGGCTCTTCCGAATAATTTCCGGGTTTCGCTGTTAACTTCAAGGAGTTCCTTATGAATTTGGGGAATTATGTTTTGAGCTTCAACTACAAATTTATTATAATCATTAATAGAAGCTAACTTCCCTACAGATTCCCAGAGAGAATTTTTTATTTGATTTGTAGGTAAAAATTCTGAATAGATCGAGTTATCTTTACTGACTAATTGACTGCCAAATGGATCCACGTATAAAACCTCCTTTGAAACTGAATAATTTAAAGCAATATTTTTATCGGCAATATTATAATATAACATAACAAAGGAAAAAGCTATTTGTTTCTATTTATTAAATTTTCATAAATATTTTATAAATACGACATAAACTTTTGCTTTCTTCGAATTTTAATTAATGGACTATATATGAAAGTTGCAATAGTGACGATAATTATTTATATTTTTGAGAATTAATTCTATATTAAAAATAGTTATTTATTATATTTGACTACCAAGAAACATATTTATTGTTATTTTTCTTCAGAATTTGAAAATAATTGAGATTTAATATAGCTTATAAAGGGGTGCTTATTTTGGTTTTTATTTTTACTGTCTATAATTCTGATGGAGAACTTGCCGGACAAATAATTGACAGGATAAAGAAGGGTGATGTTGAGCTTAGAGATAAATTTATTAAAGATTATATTCCGTTTGTGTTAAAGGTAATATCAAATGCGTCTCCAGGCAAGGAAGGGCTTAGAAACAGCGACGAATACAGTATAGGACTTATTGCTTTTAATGAAGCGATTGATAAGTTTGAAATAGGAAGAAGTGTAAGAGCATTCAATTTTTTTAGTTTTGCGGAGCAGATTATTAGACGTAGAATTATTGATTACATAAGAGTAGTATCGAAAAGAAGCAAGGAGATACCGTTTTCTTATCTGGAAGAACATGACAGCCAATTTGATGAAAGATATATGAATGGACAATCATATTCTAGATATGAGCGAATTGAGCTTTTTCAAGAAATTAAAAGTTTTGATAAGGAGTTGAAAGCTTTCGGTATAAAGCTTCGGGATCTTAGCAAGTATACTCCAAAGCACAGTGATTCAAGAGAAATGTGTGTTAAAGTAGGAAGAAAAATTGCTCAGAATAAAGAAATATTTAATAAAATTATAAATAAAAAATATTTTCCTATGAAGGAGCTATCCAGGATAGTTGATGTTCATCCAAGAACAATTGAGAGGAACAGAGAATTTATAATATCAGTCTCCATAATTTATGGAAATGATTATGAGCATTTGCAAGCATATCTTGGAAGTACTATATGCGGGAGGGGTAAAAATGCTTGAGAAGGGAATTATTATTGGCATAGAAAAACATTTTATTACAGTTTTGACAAAGGATAATGGATATCATAAACTGCCAAGAAAGCCGACGATGTATATCAGTCAGGAGATAGAGTTCAATACAAGCCATATTATTGGTAAGTATCTTCTGGCTAAAAGGTTAGCGCTAGTTGCTGCTGCAATTGTAATTATTGTTGGAATAGCATTCTTTATAAATATGAGAATGGATAAAAGTTCATTTTTAGAGAACACTGTCGCATATTTAAGTCTTGACATTAATCCTAGTCTTCAATTCGCTATTGATGATGAGGAAAAGATAGTGGATGTAAACTATCTTAATAAAGACGCAGAAGAGTTGATGAAGGATTTTGCTCCTAAAGGAATGCAGATAAACGAAGCTCTTTATATTATAATTAACAGGTGCAGGGAAAAAGGCATCCTCAAAATGGATGAGAAAAACAGCTTTCTATTATCGGGCTCCTTTGATTTAGACAACGATAAGACAAAAGGCAAAAAAGGTTATAGTAATTCAAAGATTGATAAGTTGTTAAACGGTTTAAAGAGTGATATTGACTCTTTATCGGGAGGCTTAAGCGAGGTGCTTGTTGTTAAGTTAGATTTATATGACTTAAAGGCTGCGCAAAAGAAAGATATTTCTTATGGCAGATATGCTTTATACAAAGAATTTGAAAAACAGGGTAAAGGTATTTCGATTGATGATATCAGAAGCTTTAGTGTATCAGACCTAATTAAGGCTTATAAGGATATAAAAGAAAATAATGCTACTTATACAAGCATTCCTGAGGTTTCGAATTCATCAAAAGCTCTGAACACGAAAGCGGCTACTTTAATGGCTCAGACGTATACTCCGAACTCAACAATTACCCCTGCTCCAACTCAGGGCGGAGCTAGAAAAGTTTATCCATCGACAAGTGACATTATACCAGGTCAGGTGAAGACACCTAAAGGGATTTATAATTTTACTCCTATACCGGAAGAAACCGGAACAGGTTTAAGAGGTGAGTATTACGACAATATTGATTTAACAAACCTAAAATATACATGTATTGATAAACAGATTAATTTTTATTGGCCGGGAGGGACATCTCCGTATAAAGAAATCAGAAATGACGATTCATACAGCATAAGGTGGATGGGGCAAATCAAGCCTGAAATGACAGATCAATATACTTTTTATGCCACTCGCGATAATGGTGTAAGACTTTGGATTGATAACAAGCTTATTATAGATAAGTGGAACGCTGAATGGAATGTTACAGATTCCGGCAGTATCTTTCTAAACGGCGGTAAAAAGTACGATATTAAGATTGAATATACTAACAACTCTGGTAACGGGAAAATCTCCCTGATGTGGAGCAATGCGATGATTAAAAGGTCTATTGTGCCAACCTCCTGCTTATTTCCTTCAACCGCGAAACTCCCTGTTCGCGCTGGAATCCCAGGTGAAGGTACAGGACTTAGCAGGGAATATTATGACAACTCAAATCTTACTTCATTAAAATTGACTGGAACAGATCAAGAAATTAACTTTAATTGGGGCTCAGGTTCTCCTGATAAGGTAATTAAACAAGATGGAAAATACAGTATCCGCTGGACTGGTTTTGTACAACCTTTATTTGACGAGGACTATACATTTTATATTAATTATGATGGAGGCGTTCGTCTTTGGATAAATGATAAGCTTGAGGTTAATGATTGGGCTGAAACTTATAAGACATTGACGCAGACCAGAAGAATGCCTTTAAAGGGTGGACGAAAATATAAAATTAAGATAGAGTACTTTAATGAAATTCTTGCAGGAAAGATAAAGCTTGAGTGGAGCAGTCATTCGACAGAAAGGTCCATAGTTCCGATGAGCAGATTATTTCCAGCAGGTTAAAAAGAAGAATTGCTTCAAATTAAGCAGCCATAAAATCGGGCAATAATTATTAAACTATATATTTTGCAATAAACATTTTACATCCATTTTTTATATTGCAAAATATATACCTTGATTCATAAGTTGCGAAAAGTTCAGATTTGATAGTAAAATGCGGACGTATTAACTGCATTTTTAATGTAAAATCTTTTTCGTA
>JAUZPS010000149.1 GCA_030705945.1 Bacillota bacterium | reverse complement strand
CGGCCGTATGCTTTAGGAAACCCTTTGGTTAAAAGTGTATCCAATGTTATCGCCACTTTTGTATATACAAATGGTATCCGAGGGTTGCAATTTTCGTTGACTATAGCGGTTGGGCTATTTCAGTCTGTCGTATGTGTCATCTTCCTGTTCATGGCGAACGCCCTTGCGAAAAAGTTTGGTGAACGCGGTGTTTGGTAAGGGTGAGCTATGCATGATCATAAGGGAGAGCGGAAGCTATATATTTTGCAATAAACATTTTACATCCATTTTTATATTGCAAAATAAATACCTTGATTCATAAGTTGCGACAAGTTCAGCTTTGATAGTAAAATGCAGACGTATTAACTGCATTTTTATGTAAAATATTTTTCGCAGCTTATATAGATTATTAGGGAGGACATACAATATGTTTAAAAAGAAAGGCGAGAAAATAGGAGATTATGTTTTTACCTTTATCTGCGCATTGTTCATTTTAGCCTGTTTTTTACCACTGGTTAACGTTTTAGCGCGTTCTCTCAGTTCACCGGAAGCAATTATTCGCAATAAAGTTACGTTATGGCCTAGGGGGTTGAATTTCGACGCTTACCGTAGTGTTCTCAGTGATTCCAAGTACACTTGGTCTCTTGCTTGGACCGCTATTTTGACGGTCATCTGCACAATCGTGTCAATGGTGATGACGACTATGTGCGCCTACCCGTTGACCTACGTCAAACTCAAGGGACGCCGAATCATAAATGTTTTTATTATTTTTACCATGTACTTCAGCGCTGGAGCAATTCCGAACTATCTTCTGTATAAGGACCTGAATTTGATAAACAAGCCATTAGTGCTGATAATTCCAGCCTGCCTGAGCGTGTTTAACATGATCATCATGCGCAGCTTCCTCGACAATATACCTGAAAGCATACGGGAATCTGCGGAGATAGACGGCGCGGGACCAACTCGTATACTCTTAAGTATCTACATTCCCCTGTCCATCCCAGTGATTGCAACACTCTCATTATTCTATGCTGTAGGGCGATGGAATGGTTTTTCAGATGCGTTGATGTTTATGAATAACAGACAATACTATCCCATCCAGCTGTTGTTGTACAACATTATTAACAGTATTTCGCGAATTGATTCGTCCAAGGAGGGCTTCGTAACTCCCGGAGTCTCTGAGACTCTCAAGTCGGCGACTGTTATATTCGCCTTATTACCAATCCTTATGATCTATCCGTGGCTGCAAAGATACTTCATCTCGGGTGTGACCATAGGCGCGGTAAAGGGTTAACTTGCGCCATATACGCAATGCGTATAATAAAATAAGTTAGGGGGATCAATAATGAAAAAGGTAATTTCAATTCTACTCATTTGCCTCATGGTGACTGCGTTTTTTACATCCTGCTCGTCAGGAAATAAAAAGAAATCGCCTTCAGGCGCTGTAAATAACGCCGATATAGTTGACGGTAAGTTCGTCAAAACCAGATCCATCACTGTTGAAGTATTTGATCGTGGCAACGACGGCGGTTCCAAACCGGAAGACAACTTCTACACCAAGTTCATCAAAGATGGAATGCTTCGGGATCATAACGTAGATGTTAAATTCGTTCGTGTTCCTCGCTGGACTGAGGCGGAAGCATTGAACAACCTGCTTGCGGCTAATGACGCGCCTGATATTTGCGTCACTTATGATTATCCAACTGTCCTAACCTATGCAAATATGGGCGGTGTACTTGATTTGAACCAGTACTTAGACAAAAACAAGGATATGATTCCCAACCTGTGGAACTTACTTGGTGAGGATAACCTATACTGGGATCAGGATCCTGATAAAAAAACAATATGGGCTATTGAGTCTAAACTATTCCAAAACAAGCGTGTCAACACTTTTGTGCGTGAGGATTGGTTGAAGAAGCTGAACATCTCTGAGCCAACAACAATTGATGAGTTTGAAGCAATGTTGAAGGCCTTCAAGGATAATGCTTCCAAACTGCTTGGCAAAGATGCGGATAAGATGGTTCCGTTATCCATCAGCTTTGATGTAGGCTGGCGCGCCGATACTATGCTGAATTCCTTTATCCCTGACAACATATCGGATAAGGATATGTATGTCTATGGTTTTGACGACAGACGTCTGCTGCTGCCGGGATACAAGAATGGCGTCAAAAAGCTCAATGATTGGTATAATGCAGGGCTTTTATGGAAAGATTTTGCGCTCTATCCTGCAGGCGATAAAACTGAAGACAATATGATTAAAGCCGGCTATGTTGGCGCTTTCATGCACAACTGGGATTATCCATATCGTGACGGTGATAACGGCATAACTGCCAATCTCAAGAAGTTAGTCGGGTCTGACGCGGCATTTATTGCAGTCGATGCTTTCAAGAACGATAAAGGAGCGTATAGAAAATATCTCAGCGCTCCTATAGACCGTAAAATCTTCTTCCCAGCAACAAATGATGAACCAATTGCCTCAATGCTGTATCTTGACTGGATTTCAAAACTTGAAAACCGAAAGTTCCTACAGATTGGAGAAGAGGGCGTTACTAATGAAAAGCAGCCGGATGGTTCAGTGAAGATCATAGCGGCAAAAGGAGATAAGATCGTAAACTCTCCAAATAACATAGACTACACCATCACCATAAATGGTTTGGATCTTGGCGACAAGGATTTGACCATCAAATCAATTGCTAACAACTATGCCGGCGTCGACCCCAAATTAGCTTCGAAAGCTTATGCAATAGCGGGTAAAGACACCCGTGTCGGAAAACGCGTCAGTGTGGGACCAATTAAAGCTGAAGAGGGGCAGGGCACCGTGCTCAAAGAAAAGCGTGACAAACTGCTGGATCAGGCCATTACCGCCAAAACAGGACAATTCGACTCGGTGTTTGACAGCGGCATGCAGGATTATCTCAAATCAGGCGGGCAGGCAATAATTGACGAGCGTAAAGCTGCGTATGAAAAATACTATAAGTAAAAGTAATGTAAAATGTTTATCACGAAACATATAATAAAAATAATAGTATTAGGTATAGAAAAAAGAACCGGATAATTTATAAACCGGTTCTTTTTTCTATTGATAGGTGAATAATTCGAGTTCTATGACAGCTGCCATCTTTTTATATGCTTCTGCATTAGGGTGCAGATGGTCATCACTATCATATATACTTAGAAGTTTTGTATGATCCTCAGGATTCCTTAACGCGGCGTCAAAATCGATTACTGCATCAAACTGGCCGCTGGTTCTGATCCAATTATTTACCGTCTGCCTTGATTGCTCATTAATTGAGCTGTCGTATTGTGAACCTCCAAAGGGTAAAATTGTTCCTCCATACACAAGGATATTATTCGCGTGAGCTTTACTTATAATTTCTCTGTAAGCATTTATCAAATCTGATGCTACTTCAGAGGTTTTACTTAAACCAATATCATTGACCCCCTCAAGTATTATTAAATAGCGAACACCACTTTGTGATAGCGCGTCACGGTCAAATCTCTCAAGCAAGGTTGGACCCAATCCGCCTGACAATACAGCATTTCCGCCTATCCCTTGATTCAGCGCTGCAACTTTAGAAGTTGCGGCGCTTTCCTGTAAACGTTTGGCAAGGTTATCGGTCCATCTGTTCTGCATATCTGTTGTAGAACCTCTTCCATCGGTAATTGAATCACCCATGGCAACAACTGCTTTGTAAGAACCATCCGTAATTACATCTATTCCCGTTATAATATACCAGTGTTCTATAGGTACTCCTGAAGGCATAGCTTTACTACTAACAGAATTTCCAGCCTGAATATATGAGGTTGTTCTGGAGCCCGGATGACCTGTCAGGATAGTCGGTGTACTGCCAAAATATATAGTAATAGCTATATTGGTAAGTTTAGGAAGATTGTAATCCAGTGTATCCGAAGTAACGGTTTCTCCAACTGGTATAGTTATTGATTCATTTCCATTGAATGTCAAAGCTTTATCTGTATCGAGCTTGATTAAATCACCGCCTGCTGATATGGCTAAATGTACCGAATTCATATAAACCGGGGAAGTACCGTATTCGTTTGAAAACTTTAATCTTAACTGGTTTCCGCCTATCGAAACACGAACAACCTGACGAAGTGTGTTGTTTGAAAGTCCGGGATCAGGAGGCATATTGGAGTCTTCAACCAGTTGCGGCGAAGTTGCCCATGCGCCAACCCAGTCGTCTTTTGATTCAGAATTAAAACTGAATTTATTATTAATTGTATGAGGCATTTTTATTACATCACCATTTTCTTCGAATATCCATAAGAATGGATATAAAATCACTAATGCCATTATATAGTAAAAATGGAATAAAGTAAATGGTTAGGCGATTAATCTTATACATTTGTCTATCACAGAATAACGTTAAAGCGTTCGTTATTTCGCCCTGTCAAATGTAAGATTAATAACGCCTTTAATTTAAAATGTATTAATAATGATTTTGATGTAGTTTCGCAATAACCAAGCGCTAATATCTCCAACTGTTCCTTCAGTGTTTGGAAAATCTCCATATATTTATAAGGGCGTTTCAAAAAATTCCTTGTTCAAGTTTATACGACGGAGACCCATTATATCAGGTTTTTGAAACGACCAGTTGCTAAGCTTTTTTTGATACTACCTAACTGGAAAATCGCGATAGAATTAAAATCAGCTTGAGTAGAAGGTTAGATATTTTTGGAAATTCATTTTCCAATAATCATATGAGTGATTTCCTTCATTGATAAATAATTGGGCTTTGATATTTCTTTGTTTTAATGCTGTATATAAGTTCTTTGTATCATCTATGATTCCGTTATCATCTTTCCCACAGTCAAGATATATTTCCAGATTTATAAGTTCTTTTTTTTGTTCAAGTCTTTTTATATTTGCATTATCCTTATATGAGTTACCAGAATACATCCATTTATCAAAGGACTTATCGGAATAATCGATTATCCATGAGGCAGGGCTGTGACCACCGGTTTTGCCGAATATTTCCGGATGGTGTACAGCTGTTTGAACAGCTATAAACCCACCCATTGATATGCCTCCTATATACCGGGAAGCTCTTGATTTTATTGTATTATAATTGGAATCTATGTAGGGGACTAATTCTTTGCATAAAAACTCTTCAAAGTAGTCTCTAGAGGGTTCTTTTGTGTCATTGGACAGTTGACCGATAAGCTCTAAGCTATTTAAGGTATCAGGACATACAATAATTAATGGCTTTATTTTCTTTTGAGTGATTAGCGCGTCTGAACAGCCTTTAATATCTAGTTCTTCGAACATGGTTTCAGGGCTTCCGCTTGCGCCATGCAGAAAATACAGAACTGGCAACTTCAAATTGGAGGAATATTCTTTTGGAAGGTAAATTTTAAATGATAACTTTCTACCAAGAATCTTACTATTCAGCGCGATATTTTCCACATTTGATTCTTTGGTTCTTCCTTGAGTGCTGGAGCATCCTGTTAAGTATATAACTGCAAGAATAAGAAGGAATATTATATATAAAAATTTGGCTTTCAATTATGTAACCTCCAAATGACAAGTAATGTTAGATTAATCACTTTTAATATTAATAAATCACGAATGTAATTTGTGATAAAATAATTTTATCATACAAAGAGTTTTTCGGAAATTCATTCAGATAAGACTTTTATGATAAAGTTATTATTAAACAAAATTGAACAAGGAGATTTTTTTAAATAAAAATATAATTAAAAATAGAAATGGATACGATATAATATAAAATCATACTATTAATTAGAAATTAAATATATTAAAATCTATATAAATGTATACTGCTGCTATGAAATTAAAAGTAAAGAGTGAAAGTTGATGAAAAATAAAATTGAAAAAATAGTTGAAATATTAGATAAGCTGTATCCTGTAACAGGCGGCGAGCTTAATTATGAGACGCCTTTTCAACTGCTTGTCGGAACTATTTTAGCTGCCCAGGCTACGGATAAAAAGGTTAATGAAGTTACAAAAGAATTGTTTTCTAAGTATAAAACGCCATATGATTTTATTAAGCTTAGTCAAAGCGCGTTAGAAAAAGAAATTAGCCAGATTCACTTTTATCCCACAAAAGCAAAACATATTCTTGCTATGAGCGACAAATTGATAAAGAGGTTTGGCGGTGAAGTTCCGGCTGACAGGGAAAAATTAATGGAACTTGATGGTGTAGGCAGGAAAACGGCTAATGTGATTTTAAGTTATGCATTTAATATTCAGGCTATTGCAGTTGACACACATGTTTTCAGGGTTGCCAACAGACTAGGAATTGTTGATGCGGAAAATGTGTTAAAGGCTGAACTCCAAATGCAGAAAACAATACCTGAAAAATGGTGGTCAAAGACGCATAGCGGACTTGTGCTGCACGGTAGAAGAGTATGTACGGCTAAGAAGCCGAAGTGTGGTATATGCGAATTAAGCGCATACTGCTCGTATTACAAGGAAGAGGTTAAGGAATGAAAAAAAGTTATAGTACTAACAAAAAGAAGATTAATGAAATTCTGGATATATTGGATAAGACTTACCCGCAAGCTCATTGCGAGCTTAATTTTAAGACGCCATTTCAATTGCTTGTAGCTACAATGCTGAGCGCTCAGTCCACTGATAAGACGGTAAATAAAGTTACAGAGAGATTATTTGCCGAATATCCAGCGTTAGAGGATTTTTTAAATCTTGATCCAGGTATGCTTGAAAATAGTATAAAGGAGATTGGCTTATACAGAAACAAATCAAAAAATATCAATGAAATGTGCAAAGAGTTAGTATCACGTTTTGGGGGGCAGGTTCCATCAACTATGGAGGAACTGGTTTCGCTGCCAGGAGTAGGGAGAAAGACTGCAAATGTGGTTTTGAGCAATGCTTTCGGTATTCCGGCTATTGCTGTTGATACGCATGTTTTCAGGGTCTCAAATCGAATCGGACTGGCAGACAGCGAAAATGTTTTAGAGACTGAAATGCAGCTACAGAGAAACATACCAAAAGAGATGTGGTCGAAAGCCCACCATTTGCTTATATGGCATGGAAGAAGAATTTGCGAAGCGAGAAAACCCAAATGTGATGTTTGTCCTTTGACAGAAAATTGCCGATATTTTAAAAAGTTAATGTAAAATTTTTATCAACAAAAATATTCTGTTAAAAGAGGTGTTGCTATGCCTACCGAAAAGACCAACAAAACCGTAAAAAAAGGCGCGGTTAAGAACACAGGAAGCCAAAGTAACAGTAAGCAGAGTCTGGAAAATGACAAATTAATGATGGAAAACCTTGAAAAAATGAATAGGGATGAAATAATTTTTTCCCTTGATATAGGGACAAGGACCGTCGTTGGAATTGTAGGTTATCAGGAAAAGGACAAGTTTAAGGTCGCTGCGGCTGAGGTAGTAGAGCATAAAAGCAGAGCAATGCTTAACGGTCAGATACATGATATTGAAAAGGTTGCTGAGGTTGCGGCTGAAGTAAGGGACAAGCTAGAGAAAAGGACCGGACTAAAGCTCGATAGCGTAGCTATTGCCGCTGCGGGCAGAGTTCTTAAAACCTGCGAAGTTAAAGTGGAAAGAGAGATTGACCCGACAAAACAAATTGAAAGGGAATTGGTAAACGGGCTTGAGATGGAAGGTATCCAAAAGGCGCAGTCAATTCTCGATGAGAGCGCCCCAGAAGCTGAACATACTCAGTTTTATTGCGTTGGGTACAGCGTAGTCAATTATTATCTCAATGGTTATGTAATAACAAATCTTCTGGATCACAAAGGCAAAACAATCGCCGCTCAAATACTTGCAACTTTTCTGCCCCATGTTGTTGTGGACAGCCTTTATACAGTTATGAACAAAATAGGTCTCGAGGTGCTGAATCTTACATTAGAACCGATTGCAGCAATAAATGTGACAATTCCAACAGAATTAAGGCTGCTTAACCTTTGTCTTGTCGATATAGGAGCCGGCACTTCCGACATAGCAATTACAAGAGATGGCAGTGTTGTTGCATACGCCATGGCGCCTTTCGCCGGTGATGAAATAACTGAGAGAATCGCAAGACAGTACCTTCTTGACTTCAATACCGCTGAAAAAATTAAAACCTCACTTTCTAAAGCATCGGATAATGTATCTTTTAAGGATATAATGGGTAAGAATCATGTTGTTAAGGTTACAAAGATATTAGAAGATATAAAGCCTTCAATCGAGAACCTGGCGGATATAATATCACAGAAAATTCTGGAGTTGAATAACAAAGCAACAAACGCGGTATTTCTTATAGGAGGAGGAAGCCAGATTCCCGGCCTTACTGGAATGATTGCGGAAAATTTAAAGCTTCCGTCAGATAGAGTCGCGCTCAGAGGAAGAGAGAATATCAATAATATAAAATTTAACGGAAAGAAGCTTTCAGGTCCTGAAGCTATTACTCCTATAGGTATTGCGGTAACAGCTCAGATGCAAAGAGGACATGATTTCTTATCCGTAACTGTAAATGGAAAAAGAATAAGGCTCTTTAACTCTAAAAAGCTTACAGTTGCAGACTCTCTTGTTTTGATAGGCTTTGACCCTAATAATTTGATTGGGAGAACAGGGAAAAGTCTTAAGTTTAGCTTAAACGGCGACACGAAAATAATTAAGGGAGAGTTTGGCGAAGCGGCAAAAATTTTTGTAAACGGAAGCGCATCAAGCCTTGATACCATTTTAAATACTGGCGATGAGATAAAAATTGAACCTGCAATAATAGGACGAGACGCCGAAGCGAAGGTTTCGGATTTTGTAAATATTATTCCAAAGAAGAGGATAATTTTTAATGGAAGTGAGACACACAAGGGAACTATAATTTTTATTAATGGAACTGAGTCAGAAGGTGACGCAAAAATATCTAATGGGGATTCCGTACTGATAAGCAGCATTGAAAAGTTATCTGACTTGTATGAAAGATTTGAGATTGACATAAAGGAGCTAAAACTAATTGTGAATGGCGAGGAAACCGAAATAAATTATATACTTGAAGAAAATGACATAATTGAAATTCAAAAAAGGGAAGCTGGAAATTTAAATATTAGATTGAAACAAATAGAAAAATTAAGCTCAGAATATAACTCAATAAATAAAGCAATTGATGAAGAAATTAATAAAGAAATTAATAATGAAATTAAAGAAGAAATAGATGGAGAAATAAAAGAAGAAGTAAATGGAGAAATAAATACAGAAACAAAAGAAGAGATTATTGAGGAAACTAACGGGGTAATAAAGGAATGTATTAATGAAGCAATTGATCAAGCTGCATTCACTAATGGGCGTCTTAATGGACAGAATATTTTAAAAAGTTCTGATTTAAATACAGAAATGGCAAGCAAGCTGCAAAATCGACCTGATTTCTTATTAAAAAATCCGGGAGGTGTTTGTGTAACTATTAAT
>JAUZPS010000148.1 GCA_030705945.1 Bacillota bacterium | reverse complement strand
ATACCGTATTTTTCAAAGGTCTCCTCCGACTTTATCCTATCGGGAGGCATTCTCAATTCCTTTGAAAGGACTGACTTCAAATAAGTTTCGGTATTCTCCCTAAGCCCGGATACAGATGTCTCACCAGTCTCCAGCTCTATCGGAGCCTTTGAAGCGTTTTGGTCATCATACTGAGTCAAAAGCTCACGGGTATTCTCCGTTCCCTGCTGAAACTCCTGGTATAGCTTCATACCCTCTTCAGGCGTTATTTCACCGTTTTGTATCATTTCAAGAAGATGGTCCAAGTTTAGTTTTTCTTTCATAATGCACCCCTCATCAGATCTTTAACTTCGTGGGCATCCATTTCTCCCCGTTGAAGCTTTCTGAATATGTCCAGCATATCCGCTCCTTCAATGCCTTTTCTGAACGCCCTTGCCGAAAAGTTCTTCATTTTGACCAGTATTAATCCGGATTCATCCACAATATCAATGTGGAACTTCTTAACTCCCGCCGCGCCAGCATTGGAATCTCTGACCTGTCTTACATATGCATAACACTTTTCCTTCAATGGCTTGAGTATTTCCACTTCGCCAAGCGCGAAGGGCAGGTAGAGCTGTCCGGATTGTACGTCTTCAGCCCAAGCCATCCCTGATACAGTCTGAAAAGTCCCGTCCATTAGTGACGGATGAAGTACGAATTCATGGAACTCAGCCCTCACTTTTTCAGGCAGAACAAGGCATGATAAGGCTTCGGCATCTCCCGTCCTCAAATCCATCATTGTCCTGAAGGCTGGGCCGTATTCAAGCCCTGCGTCCTTATAGCCCTTGTATATCCATGCTGTGTCTATCGAAACATTACAGCGTGTCCTTATGGCTTCAATATCTATCCGTTCCTCCATGGGCAATGGCCCGGAGCCGGTATCAAATGTAATTCTCCCGCCTGCGCATACGGTTTTGTCCGTCCCTGTTGTCCCAACCTCAAACTCTACAGAATCTTTTTCAGGGTACAGCGTGACATACACATCCACATGGCCCTCTTCCATATCAATGGGCAAGGCCCACATGACATTCCTGATCTTTTGCGCCCTGGATTCCATTGCAAGTTCTCCAGCCGCTCTGACCATCTCAAGGTATGCAACCCCAGGCAATGTTTTTCTTCCCTGTATTATATGGTCCGACATATAGAATTCACTGCCGGTAAGCCTTTTCGAGTACTTTTGCTCTTTCAGTGTGGATTCATTTCTGTCAATGATGGGATGAAGCTTGGGAATACCCTGTGTATTTCTCCATAAGCTGTCTTTTAAATGCTGCCCAGGTAACCAGTACCTGTCTCTTGAAAACGGATATGTCGGAAGCGGTACATGCTTTGGCAGTCCTTCATCATACAGCAGCTTCCAGTCAACTTCTCCTCCAGAAGTCCATATTCGCGCCATTTCTTCAAGGCTTCTCCCGGCTGAAAATCCTTCCTTCGTCAGACAGTCATTTGGCCGATTTGCTCCACCTTCACGGGCATTTCCCCTGAATAGGCCGGAACAGGCAGTCTGATTCACACAGTAATCCAGTAGAATACTCCTTAACTCATCCACAGTACCCGCAACCACTGCCAAGCGCTCCTCCATCTCCTCACGACCGGTTTGCAGGGTGTACGCAATGTCCACCGCATCTCCGGCGCCATCACCAGAACCGGTATGGCTTCCCAAAAATGATGTCATGTTTGAAACATGTTCCTTGAGCCTCACTTCATCCTTTGCCGAAAATACAAACAGATATGGGCCTTTGTACCTGTTGGAGCCCCCGTTCCTCTTTTCCCTGTACTCTTCCAGCAGTACATGGGCATTAGCGCCTCCAAATCCGAATGAGCTTACTCCTGCCCGCAGTGGTATTATATTCCCCATGTCGTCTGTGATATTTTTCCATGGTCCGGCGCTGTCTACAATATAAAACGGAGTCCCGCTGATATTGAGATATGGATTTATTTCTTTAAAATGCAAATTGCCCGCCAGCTTTTTATGCTTCATAGCCATGACCACCTTCAGCAGCCCTGCAATTCCAGAAGCAGGCTCCAAATGGCCTATGTTGGTCTTAACCGAGCCCAAACCACAATATGGAGAGGCAGGTTTTTTGCTCCCTGTTTTCTTGTACACTTCATTGAAAGCCTTTTTTAATCCCTCCACCTCCACAGGGTCACCCAACTGTGTCCCCGTCCCGTGGGTCTCTATATATGTAACGGTTTCAGGCCCTATTTTTGCGTCTTCAAATGCAGCCTTAATGAGCTCCGCCTGGGCTTCAGAATTCGGGGCCGTAAGTGAATTGGCCCTACCTCCGTGATTTTCGGCGCTTCCCTTGATTACTGCATATATATGGTCATTATCTTCCACTGCTCTGCTTAATGGTTTTAACAGGATGATGCCTATTCCCTCACCCTTTACAAATCCGTTTGCGCTCTTGTCAAATGCCTTGCATCTGCCGTCAGGTGAAAGCATCCCCATTTTGCTGGCTAGAATATGGTTGTAGGGAGAAAGGATCAGATTCACTCCCCCTGCCACAGCCATTTCGCTTTCTCCGTCTCTGATAGATTTCACGGCCCTGTGTATCGCTATCAAGCTGCTGGAGCAAGCGGTGTTTATGGTTTCACTGGGGCCTCTCAGATTAAAGAGGAATGAAAGCCTGTTAGCCAGCATGTTCTGGGCATTCCCTGTAGCAATCTGAGGTGGTATGTATTCCAGATGATCAAGAAACTTGTTATAGTCATTGAATGAGGCGCCTATAAATACTCCTACATTTTTCTCCGATAGTTCCGAAGCCTTATAGCCCGCATCTTCAATTGCTTTCCATGCGCCTTCAATAAGCATTCTTTGCTGCGGGTCCATAATCTCAGCTTCCCTCGGCGATATGTTGTAAAAACCTGCATCAAATGTATCTATATCCTCAATAAACCCTGCCCATTTCGAGTAAGACTTGTATTCCTCCGAAGGGTTCTCCGAGAAATATTCTCTCCAGTCCCAGCGGTCTGGAGGTATTTCTATGACTGAATCCTTACCCGACTGCAAATTATCCCAGAATTCCACAAGATTTTTTGCGCCAGGGAATATTCCGTAAACACCGATGATAGCTACAGGCTCCTTGCATTTCACGTCAGTACTGTTCCCGTCATCCTTACCCGACGGCAGAGAGCAGCTTTTATATTGATATCCGGGGGTAGAAAGAACTTCCAATTCAGAAAATTCACTGGAACCAGGCTCCACCATGTCTTCCTTCTCAAGATTGTATGAATAAAAGAGATTAACTTTCTCTGGATATTCTCGCAGTAGATATGCGCCTATGCTTTGGATGGTTGTATGGGCAAAAAATACTGTAGGCGCAACCTCGATACCGAATATTTCACCAAGTTTGCTCCCTAGCTCTTTTAAGCTTATGGAATCAAATCCGTAATTTCCTATATTCTCTTTCACATCCATCCGTTCTGGAGCAACTCTCAAAATCTCCGAAGCAATATTCCGTATTTCTGTCTCAAGCTTCTTTTCAGTCGGTATACCATCCGTATTTTTCAGTAAAGCCCGCGCCCCGACTTTTCCAATATTCGCCGGTCCCATCTCCCCTGACACGACAATGTTTTCACTTTGCATGCCCAGAAGCTTGCTTACCCTGTTTTTCTCACATACCATTACTAAAACCTTTGAATAAGAACATGAAAGAATCTGTTCAAATGCCTTTATCCCGTCCCGGGTTTCCAAATAAGCCATTCCTGATGACTGCAGATAAAAGCTCTCGCCTTCCTTGTTTCCATGCATACCGCCATCTTTCCACAGCGGCCAGTTGATAGATACCGTCCTGCCCCTGCGCTTGCCTCTTACCTGCAATACCTCTCTCAAGTCGGCGTATCCATCCATAAAGCGGTTACCGATGGCATAGTCACATTGTCCGAAATCTCCCAGTATTGCTGAAACTGATGAAAACAGAACGAAAAAGTCCAACGGCTCGTCTTTTGTCACTTCGTCCAGCAAAACTGTACCCCATATTTTGGAGTCCAATATAGCTTTAAAATCCGCTTTCTCCTTCATGAGGAGGCTTTTATCATCCATACGGCCTGCTGAGTGGATAACACCGTTCAATTCTCCGAATACATCATTTATTCTCTTTACAACTGCCTTCATATCATCCCGACTACCAGAATCAGCCTTGATATACAGGACTTCTGAACCCAATTTTTCCAATTCTTTTATCATTTCTTTCTTCTGTGAATCCATCCCTGACCGTCCGGTTAATACAAGCCTCGCCTGATAACTTCCGGCAAGGTATCTTGCAAAAATCATGCCTAAAGAGCCGCAGCCCCCCGTAATCAAGTATGTTCCCCGGATTTTTGGGCGTATTTCCGCAGGCTGCGTTTCCGGAAGTAAGAAGAATCTCTTCATCAGCCTCTGCGAACCGTCATATTTAATCTCGGAATCCACCTTCGACTGTATTTCTTTTTTAATCAACCGCGCAGCCTCTGCAGGATTGTTTATATTACATAATTCCAATGTATAAAAAGCAGTATTGGGCCATATCATTTTAAGAGATTTTGTATATCCTGACAAAGCCTCAAAAAACGGATTGTTTTCATCTTTATGCGGCCTGTATACCGCCATTATTCTCTCAATTGTTTTAATTTTTGCTTCATCCAAAGCATGAAGGATATTAAATACAGAGTATACGCCCATCCTCAAATAGGATTCAAGGGCGCCTTCCCCTGGAATACAGGCTCCGACATATTCGGATATCTTTCCCGGCCTGTCCTCATAGCTCCACAAATAGATAATGCCTGTAGGTAAAATTTCCTGCATTTGAAGGTCTTTAAAAAGCGCTATATAGTCCTCAAAGCATTCGGGACGGATTTCGTAGATAAAGCCTTCTGTTTTTTTGTAGTACTGCCCCGGTTTAACACATATGATCCTTAAGTCCCTGCCTTCCACCTGCAAGCGCTGCCTTACAGCCTCAAAAATATCTTCTTCTCCGGCAAAAATCAAAAAGTTGCCTGATAACCCACGAGATGTATCTTCACTACCAGTCCCGGCATATTCCCATTGATACCTGTAGCATCCCATGACCGGAGTATCAGTTTTCAGGGTATCGGTTTTCGAAGCAACGGCTTCGGTCCTTATCCAGCAACGCTCTTTTTCAAAGGGGTATACCGGCAAGCCGATCCGCTTCGGAGTTTTCCCCTCATAAAGCAGCCTCCAATCGATTTCCACTCCCGTAGCCCACAGTCTTGCCATGGTTGAAAGCTTTTTGCCATTAACTATACTTTCGATGAATCTTCTGCCTTCTTCTCCTTCAGACAGAAGGCCTGAATTCAAGCCCTCCCTTTTGATATTTCCGGTAAACAGGTCTTCACCCTGCTCTTCACCTAGGATGTACCGTTGAAGCTTGAAAATGAGCTCTTCAACACTCGCGGCTACAAGAGCCAGCCGTTCTTCCATCACTTCCCTTCCCACTTGAAGGGTATATGCTATATCCATCAAACGGTATGCTCTTGAAATACCTGTTTTTGATGATGTAGCCGGAGAACACGTTTTATGGTATTCAATCAGGTCCGTACCGCAATTTTCCCATAGGGTCCTGCACAGGAATTCCAGCGTTATATTTCCGCTGAAAATATCAGGTGTAATTCCTATACCCAGCTTTTTGTTAATCCTGTCTGTAAACTCAGCAAGTGTAAAAGGATCGAAACCCAGTTCCAACATTCCCTCACTCAGACTAACATCCCCTGCTTCAATACCCAGTATTTGCGATGCAATGCCCGATATATCCTGTCTTAGCCTATCCGGAACACCTGCATCAGGTATTCTATCTACATTGTCCTCGGTATTCTCCTCAAGAAAATTCACCATATCTTTGGCGTATTCCTTAAGTCTGTTCTCATTTTTAGCTGAAAGGATAATGACACAGGGTGAAACATCGGCATGGGCATCCGGTAATCCGGTGCTTTCATACTCTTCCAGAATAATATGCACATTCGTACCCCCTGCGCCGAATCCGCTGATTCCGGCTCTTCTGGGATATACCATCTCTTTTCCGTTTTCCGATATAACCGGCTTGTTCCAATCTGCCAGTTCCTGCTGTACGTAGAAAGGCGAACTCTCAAAGTGTATATTGGGATTGAGTATCCTGGAATGCAGCGATGGCGCAAATTCTTTGCGCTTCATCTGCAAAATCACTTTGGTTATCCCGGCGACGCCTGATGCTGCCTCAAGATGTCCTATGTTGGATTTGGCGGAACCAATAGAGCAGAATTGCGTCTTATCGGTATATTCCCTGAAGGCTTTTGTCAAGCCCGTGATTTCAATAGGATCCCCAAGGGACGTACCTGTACCATGAGCTTCTATATAGCTTATAGTCCTGGCATCTATATTCGATTTTTTAAGTGAATCAAGTATAAGCTCCGCTTGCGCATTAGGGTTGGGAACGGTATACCCGTTGGTCTTTCCCCCATGGTTTACCGAAGCTGCTTTAACAACTGCATATATCCGGTCTCCATCCATTTCAGCCTTTTTAAGTGGTTTTAAAAGGATGGCGCCTACTCCTTCTCCAGGTACATACCCGTCTCCACCTGCCCCAAAGGACCTGCACCGGCCATCAGTAGACAGAAGATTGGGCTGGCAGAGAAAGATGTATTTGTTTGGATGCAGTGAAAGATTGACACCTCCTGCAATAGCCATATCACATACCCCATCGGAAATATTCTGGCAGGCTATTCTCACAGCCTCCAGAGCTGATGAACATGCAGTATCCAGTGTAAGACTCGGACCGTTGAAATTCATAAAATAGGAAACCCTGTTGGCAATTGAAAACATCAGCGAACTGTTTACATAAGCGTTTTCATTTTCACCCACCCCGATTAACTGGTAATGCGCATACATTGCTCCTACAAACACACCTACTCTGCTTTGAGACAATGCGCTTCTTGTATAACCCGCATCTTCAACTACATGCCAGGCTGTTTCCATGAACAGTCGTTCCTGTGGATCCAGGGTTTCTGCTTCACGAGGGGACAAATTGAAGAATAACGGGTCAAACTGGTCCACTCCTTCAATAAATCCTCCCCATTTGGTGTACATCTTTCCTTTTTTACCCTTCTCAGGGTCGAAATATTTCGTATAATCCCATCGTTCCTTTGGAATTTCGGTAATACAATCCCTGCCTGACCTCAGGTTTTTCCAGTATTCATCAAGGTTTTTCGCCATAGGATATCTTCCGCTTATGCCTATAATGGCTATTTCTCCCGATTTTTGTGTATCCTGCTCCGGATAGCAGCGCGCATCCTGCTTTCTGAAAGGCTGGAACCGCTCATTTATTGCAGAAGGCCAATTTTGACGATCCAATGACTTATTACTCTCCACTTTCATGGGCTCCACTTTGTTCAGTCCTCTTAACTCCCTTATTCTGTCGGGATGATTCTGTACAAAGTATGATGCCAGCTTATGAAGATTATCGTATTCAAAAAGCAACGTCCTTGGAAGTGATTCGAAATCCTTCTCCATAAGTCCGTTGAGTTCCATAATCATTACAGAATTTATGCCATATTGCTCAAGCGCTGCCTTAGAATCAATCTTATTTACGGGCAGATTGATTACTTTTGAAAGCAGTTCCTTCAAGTACTGCTCGCTTTCCTTGAACAGTACCTCTTCCATGAGCTCTTCTCCAGCTGCTGTCGCTTCAATCGTCTTAACAGCTTCACTGCAATCTGGAGCTTGTGCTTTCTCACAATGGCTTCTGTCCTGAAGCAAAATACGATTAATCCTGTTTACATCACCGCTCGCAATGATAACATGGGGAAAATCCATTCCCAGAATAGCATCGAAAGCCTTCAGGCCTGCTTCCTCGCCTATAGATCGCATTCCCGAATACTCAAAATACATCGCGCCCTTATCATTATCCAACTTGAAACCGCCTTCATTCCATAAAGGCCAACCGATAGATATAGAGCGTCCTTTTCTCTTTCCTTGAAGAACCAACTGCTCTCTCAATAAAGCAAACCTGTCCATAAAGGTGTTTCCGGTTGCATAATTGCAAACGCCGAAATCTCCTAACTGGCTGGAGATGGAAGAAAACATAATAAAAACATCCATATTTTCATCCCGGGTTGCCATATCCAGATTCATTGTCCCGTATATCTTTGGAAGAAGCGCTTCCTTAAATTCTTCCCTGCTTGCATTTATTATGTCGAAGTCTCTTGCATTTCCCGCGCTGTGAATGATTCCATTCAGACCCCCGTACTTTTCCTTGATCTCCTGAATAACGTTCTCTACCTGTTCAAAACTGGATACATCACCCTGGAAATAGGATACTTCCGCTCCAAGTCCAACAATCTCTTCAAGCTTTCTGCCGATTTCTTCATTCAGCTCTGAGCGCCCCATAAGAATCAAGCGGGCACTGTAATTTTGCGCCAGGTACTTGGAAAAGATGAATCCCAAACCACCTGCGCCACCTGTAATGATGTATACTCCGCCATGTCTGAAGGGCAATTCTTTTCGTTCCCTTGGACCTGGAAATCCTTCAAGGCGCTGTATAACCCTCATATACCTTTCTTCCCCACAGTAGCATATTTCCGCGCCATGGCTGTTGTTCCTAAATACCAGTTCATTTATAATGATTTTTGAGAGAGATAGATAATCTTTGCTGCTGCCGTCAACCTTGACATTCACCAACTCAAAACGGTGGTTCACTGTTTTAATGGATCTTGCGAAACCGGATAAAGCCTCCTGTCCGAGAGAAGGAGATTCCAGCAGGCCCGGAAAAAGGAACAGACATTGAATTTTCAAATCCCTGTCGACCTTTGCGGCGCTCTGAAATATGTACAGCATTGAATAGAGTCCAAAATCCTGCGCCTCGTCAAAATTCTCAACAAACCTCCGAAGGTCAGAGGCTTCGGTGTAATCTACACGCCCCTTTCTAAGGCTCCATAAGTGCAGAACCGTCCGGGGAAGAGTCCCCTCATCTCCAAGTACAGTGAACAGTTTCAGATAGTCCTCGTCACAGTCAGGGCGAATGCTGTATGTATGCTCACTTTCTTTCCCGTAGCAACTCCCTGGTTTCACAAGGATAATCCTCTCCGGTTTTAGTCCTACCGACTCAAGCAACATACCAATGTTTTCATACAATTCCTCTGTATCATCAAATAAAAGTATTGTCCCTAAATCCTTCATCATACTGCATTCCAACATTTGCTGGCCGATATCTTCCAGCCTTGGGGAGGTCTTTTCCCATATGGGTCTATAATAAATCAATTCCTCGAATTCAGAATTTTCTTTTTTCTTTCCTAGAAGCTTGGCTGCCAGTCCTCTGATACACACCATCTTTTCGCCATTTTCATTTATAAGGGTAATTTCGCATTTAATCAAGCCCATGGACATGTTCTTTGAAACAATCACGGTATGGGCATAGCATACCTCAGTCAAAGGCTGGAATATTTCCAAGTCCTCCATGGAAAACGGGATATATGTCATTTCGGAATTTTCATTCTCCAGCCCGATTCCTACT
>JAUZPS010000147.1 GCA_030705945.1 Bacillota bacterium | reverse complement strand
GTTTTTGAAACGACCAGTTGACCAGTTATTTTTTTGATACTATATAAAAAGCAATTAATCTTTTACATTTGCCTATCACAAAATAACGTTAAAGCGTTCGTTATTTTGCTCCGTCAAATGTAAGATTAATAGTGCTTTTTATATACCTAAACCAAATAAAAATCATTAGTTCAATAAGGAAGGTATATGAAATGACATTGGCATATAATGTTGAATGCTACAGCAAAGCAATACTCAATGCGCCGATTGGTGAGATTGAAGCTGCTGCAAAACTGATTCTTGAAACCATAAACAATGGAGATTGTATCGCTGTTTGCGGTAATGGCGGAAGCGGCTCCAATGCGAATCTTTTTAGCGCATTGTTCTCAAAATATGTAACAAATAACAATAAAGGCCTATCGATAAAAAGCTTAAACAGCTGCACATCTCTAATTACATATTATGCTGAAAGTGAGAGCTATGACAAAGTATTCAGTTCACAGCTGCAGGGTATGGAAGGTACATCAAAACTCCTGATTTTAATAAGCGGAAGTGGGAATTCCCCTAATATTTTGGAAGCAGTTGCTGCTGCAAGAAAATTAGGAATGAAAACTGTTGGACTAACAGGGATGAATGGAGGGAAATTGGCCACTTTGGTTGATATACCAATAATAGTTAAGTCAAACAATATGGAGGAAATTGAAAATATACATACCGCTATTATTTATGGAATTTCATTATGGGTGAGAGAAAACAATGTTAAGTATTCCGCATTAATGCTTTTAAACAAATTAGTACTTAACGGTATAGAATTAAGCATGTTTCAAAAAGTGCTTTTAATTACAGATGGTACCGTAACAGATTTGATTAAACTCTACAGTGGTGAAAACATTAAGATCAAAATTATTAATCAGGAACTAACCCAAAGTGGTGAAGAAGAGGCTTTTCTTTGTTTTAATAAAACATATGTTCTAAAAAGAAAAGTCTTACTTTGTGGCGAAAAAACAAATTATGTTTATGCTGAATCAATTATTTTAATGGATAATCATTCGAAATCAGCTCAATATAAGCTTTTAGAAACAAATCAGCCCATTGGGATTATATGGAAAGAAGAACATGTTGAAACATATAGAGAAATCATTGATTATAAACCTGAATCTTGTGGCCCATTGGCAGAATACTTTGATGTACAGCCTGAGACACAATTAATTTCCAGAACCTACTTAATCTACAGCAATCAAAATATTTTAGGAATGGTAACTGAAAAATTCCCTATAACCCGATTTAAGGAGTGAGAATATGAATACTGATTTAAAAAGAGGCGCTGCAACCTTTGTTATAGCCCACTGGAGAAGTGATAATCTTGAGAGTAAAAGGCATTTGGAAGAGGCTGTTGAAGGAATTTTTAACCAGTCAGATACAAACTGGAATATAGTTATTGTTGATGATATGTCTCCTTGCATTGAGGCCAGAAGATACCTTGAAGCCTTGAAAAAAAGAAGTCCGAAAAAGATCAATGTAATACTTAAAGAAACAAATGACGGTCCCGGTATATGCAGGAATATAGGTATTAGATGGGCATATGATAATGGATCTCCCTTTATACTTTTTAACGATGCAGATGATATATCTCATCCTAAAAGGCTGGAAACTGTAAGAGAACTATTTTCCAATCATAAGGATGCTGCGGTTGTATATTCTACTTTTCAGGTTATAGATGAAAACAGTAAGCCTGTAGAAGAGCAACATTTAACCCAATCTATTCTGGAAATACTCGAGGGACATAGGGAAAACCCTGTTGAGGGTGATGATGCATGGATAAAAATCGGCATTGAGAAGGGATATACAAATCTGACTTCATCTACAGCAGTCAAAACAGATGTTGCATATAATTATCCATTTCCAAAGGAGAAGGTTTCGGAGGACCAGCATGCATGGCTCAGGTATTCTGCCGGAGGAGGATCTTATATTTATGCGCCTGATATTCCGTCGCTATATAGAATCCCTCAGGGGAAACCAACGGTATCAAGGGCTAGAATAAGAGGATATTATTCTCAGAAAGCTTTGGTAGATACGGCAGGATTCTTGGAAGCCATGAGAATTGCAATGGAGAGAGGAAAGATAAAAAAGGAAGAAGAAGATGATTTAATGATACGGTTTTATATAAAACTGGGTGAGACTTTAGGGAGAGAACAACAAATTGAGTTGGCAGCAGAGCAGGTTAGAAAAGCAATGGTTATTTCCAAATCAAAGACAGAAGAAATATTGGCATTAAAAAATCTTGAAAGTTTGGTTTGGGTAAAATAATGAATTTATAATTATAACGGCAGGTAGAATTTTATGGCTGAATTACGTTGGAATCCTTTTATTAAAGATTGGGTCATAATTGCGCCCAAAAGGCAAGCTAGAACGGACATGCCAAAAGATAAATGTCCATTTTGTCCAGGAACAGGCAGAATACCGGGAACTTACGATGTGTTAAGTTATGACAACGATTTTCCAGCATTGTGTCAAAATCCCCAAATACCTTTAGAAGACTCTTTCAATACCCATATAAGAAAAAGCGCCTATGGAAAATGTGAAGTTATACTTTATTCAATGAAGCATGAAAAAAGCTTGTGGCAGTTACCGGTCCAACAGATAAAAAGGCTTGTAGATCTTTGGGGCCAAAGGTTTATTACATTAAAAAAGGATAAAAAAATTAAGTATATTTATATTTTTGAAAACAGGGGCGAATTGGTAGGGGCAACTATATCACATCCCCATGGACAAATATATGCATACTCCTATATACCTAAAAAACTGGAGATGGAAATTGAATCAAGTAATGAATATTTTAATTTGAACCACTCATGTTTGTTTTGTGACATGCTGGCAAATGAAATGCGTTATGGCAAGAGAATTGTAAGTGAAAATGAAGATTTTTGCGCATTTATTCCATTCTTTAGCGAGTGCCCTTATGGAATTTATATTGCCAGTAAAAATCATAAAAAAAACATTATACAATTCAGCGATTCTGAAAAGCTGAATCTTGCATGTATATTAAAGGATGTTACAGGAACATTAGATGCTTTGTTTGATTTTAAGTTTCCATACATGATGTGTATGCATCAGGGACCTGTGAACTGTGATGACTATGGTGAAAATTTCCACTTTCATGTAGAGTTTTATTCACCGCTAAGATCAAAGGAAAGTCAGAAGTTTAATGCATCGGGAGAAACAGGAGCGTGGGCGCATGTTAATCCTACAAAGCCGGAAGAAAAAGCAGAAGAGCTGCGTAATGCATATATAGCATACATGGGTAAAGCTTCTGATTATGAGGAGGATGGGGATGTATAAAAGTTACTTTGGAGGTTTAAATGAAAACGAAGAAGAAATAGATGCGTATAAAAGCGAGTTTAGCGCAGTAAGGCATGAAAGCCCGCAAAACAGCGTAAGCTTTGATGGGGAGCCATGCAGTACTTTTGTTGATATCGCAAAAGATGCATTTATCAAATATTATCAGGGCTGCTACATGGAACTTAAAAATGTTGATATTTTTTCTCCTATTAAACTAGATTGTGATAAATCTACGGAAATCAGAACAGTAATAAAAAAGGAGAAGAATTATTTAAAATTTATTATATCAAGCAAATTATGCCTGAATGATGGTGAAAAAGATGGCAAATGGATCCGACATGCAGAGGGTCTTATGTTTGAAGCTAATAAGCCAGGTGAGATATGTAGAATTGAAGAGATAAAAGAAAAATTGGGTAAAGCCAAAATAGTCAGGGGAATGACAGTTCAAGTAGGAATGTCAAAAATCGAAGAAAAATGGAATTTCCAGCTATGTACATATTCGGGGGAGGAAGAGGCTCTTTTAGAATTCTATTTTCCATATGAAATGATTGACTATTTAAAAGGATACATTTTGAGTCATGGAATATCAGACTGTGTTGTGGATACAGCAATAAACAGTTTAGTAAAATCAGGATGGAAGCAGGTATCCTACGATAGCTTAAAGCTTTATGGGGCAATACCTAATAGATTCTATGCCCATATAAAGAGGCCAGGCTTTCAGAATAAACCTGATAATCTGCATAGTGAGTACGGATTTGACATTGTTTTGATTGATGAGGATGTTAATATTTTTTTAGAAATACAAAATTATAAAATAGCTTACAATGATGTATATGATAATCATAATGGGAAAAGAAATTTACCGGAAGTTGATGCGTATCCAAGGGAAAAGGTTTACGGGTACTCAACTGCTAGACATGGACGGATTGTTGACGATATAAGATTTCATAATGATGCAGCCAAATTTGTAAGTAATTTGTCATGGAGGCAAATGGATTGCAGGGATAGAAGTGTTGCGCTTCTTTTGGGGCAATATGATTGCAGACTTATTAATTATTTCAAGTTTTTTCTGGGAGTAAAGAAAGGTTACCATTCGGGGGAAAAGTGTTTTACGGATGCGGGTAACTGGGCAGAGGATGTTTTCCATAAGAATATAATGCGCAAAATGGGATATGCGCTTGATATCAAGGAAGTTGATTGCTCTGTTGATATCCATACATACCTGTCGAAAGTACTGGATAATGGAAAAGCAGCCTGTACATGGTTTGATGAATATTACCTTTTCTATACTCAATTTTATCTTAACTCTCATACAAATCATATTGCTGTTGTAAACGGTTACAACAAAGAGAAGAAATTATATTCAATTTATGATCATAATCACTTACGGGTGAACAATACTTCAACAATCATAGACTACGGTCAGTTCTATTGTACTGATGATACTCTTGGAAATATTTATTCAAACCTTTCAAAGGAACAAAGATTAGTAATAACGTTGGACAATTCATACAAAAACTTTTTACTTGATATAGAAAAGCTTGGAGAAGAGGTTTTACGTATATTGAGCTCCCTTATAGAAAGTCAACACCCAGGCAGGGATATTGATACAATTTACCAAAGCGTTGGAATGGGAGGCGGTTTTGAAGTTGGCAATATAGACAAACTTTATGCGCAAATTGGTGGTAAAGAATTATTGATAGATACAATAATAAAATATTTTTGCGATGGTTATGAAAATAAAAGGGATTTGAATATTTTGGCTAACAATATAATCAGTGATTCAAACAAGCTTGTTAACAACTATGTTATCAGTATGTATAGGGGAGAGGCGTTATCATCTGAAGAAGTGTCTGACTCAATAAGTATTATACGAGACTACACAACTGAATTCTTTAAGAAAGTACATTCTTATTTAAAAATTCAGAACTGTAATACCGGTTTTATAGAGTGAGGGGAGTAACCATAAGTTATTTTCCATAAAGAAAACAGGGGGGGCAAATTATATGTTGGATTTTTTAAATGAGACTAGAGATGGAGCAGCAATGTTTCAAAAAGAAGATGGGAGAACACTGGTGAACTGTTTCGAAGAGCAGGTGGAAAAGTTCAGGGACAGGCGCGCGGTAAAATCAGATAAGATAAGCCTTACATACGGAGAACTGAACATGAGAGCTAATAGCATAGCGCTTCATATATCTCACCTATTACGAAATGTGAATAAGGGTTATAGTGGGGGAAGCGAAGAAGAATCAAATACTGTAGTACTGTTGTTTGAACATGGAGCAGATATGATTTGCGGAATGATAGGGGTTTTAAAGGCTGGTAGAATTTATGTCCCTTTGGATTATTCATATCCATTGGAAAGGCTTGTTTACATGCTAAATGATTCTAAAGCCCACATTATTATGACAAATGATAAATGTTTGAGCCTAGCAACCAATCTTGCCCATTCTGTAGTTAAAAATGTTTCAATATTAAATATAGACAAGGTTGATTTTTCTTCTAGACCAGAAAATCCGGACATTGAAATAAAACCTGAGAATCCTGCATATATTCTTTATACTTCAGGGTCTACCGGCAGACCTAAAGGGGTTATACAGACCCATAAAAATGTGGCGCATTTTATTGATTGCTTCACTGAGATTATGAAAATCGATGAAACAGACAAGTTTGCATTATTTACATCCTATAGCCATCAGATAGGCGCGATTGATATCTTTGGCGCCCTTTTAAACGGTGGAGCGATTTGTCCGTATAATATAAAACTTGAAGGAAATATGGCGAAACTCTCCAGTTGGATTATGATTGAGGGTATAACTGTTTTTCATTCAGTTCCAACAATATATAAATATTTTATAGATACTGTAAAAGATAAAAAACAGCTTCAATCCATGAGAGCGGTTATACTGTCAGGTGAAACTATATACTGGAGTTATGTGGACTTATATAAAGAGTATTTTCCAGACCAATGTATTTTTATGAATATGTTCGGGGCGACGGAAATCATTATTGGCGCAATAAATGTGCTTGGTAAGAATGCTGAAGTTATTGGGGCTTCAGTGCCTGTAGGCTACCCTTTGCCTGGTGTGGAGGTGGTATTGATTGACGAAAATGGAGGGGAGACAGATACTGATGCGCCAGGTGAGATTACTTACAGGAGTAAATATCTGACATCAGGGTATTGGAATATGGAAGAATTAACAGCAAAGGTTTTTGAGGAAACGTCAGATGGAAATGAGGAAAAGCTGTATTATAGCGGAGACCTTGGGCGCTTCCTATCTGATGGTGCTATTGAATATCTTGGAAGAAATGATTTCCAAGTGAAGATAATGGGCAACAGGATAGAGGTTGGGGAAATAGAAACCATGATTTTAAAACACCTATCTGTTAAAGAGACAGCAGTTATTGCTAAAAAAGATGCAAATGGAAACAACTATCTTTGTTCTTTTGTTGTTTCCAAAACTAAAGAAGGTATCTTAAACCTCAGACAATACCTTAAGGATTTTCTTCCTGACTATATGATTCCCTCGTATTTTATGTCGCTTGATAAAATGCCTCTTACTCAGAATGGAAAAATTGATCGGCTGGCATTGCAAAGCATCGATATTGTGAAAGACGAACCGAAGGATTATATACCACCGTCTAATGACTTGGAAGAAAAGCTGGTTGAAGTTTGGAAGGATATACTTGACTTAAATTTTGTTGGTGTAAATGAAGACTTTTTTGATATAGGCGGTAATTCCATACTTGCAATTAAATTTGAAGTTGAGATGGGAAAAAGAGGTGTAGGACTAGGCGCAAGTCACTTACGTGATTATAAAACCATAAGGCAGATGGTTTTGAGTATTGAAAATATAAATTGGGCAGATATGGTTAATGTATCTAATGAAGCTATTTATAAACAAAGTACTCAGGGACAGGAAGATTTTTCAGAAGATATTGGGAAGAAGCTGGCTCAAGGAGGAAGAATACTTAAAAATATTGAGCCCTTCAATGATTTGTATTACAGGACCTGCTACATGAACTCACTTATTCCTATATTAGAATACTATAATAGAAGCATAATGCCTTTTTTAATAAATGACATGATTATTTATAATTATGAAAACGAGGATATCCAAAATATCGCCCAATATAGACCTATTTATCCCATCGATAAGATACTGGAGGAAATTGGCATCAAAGCAGTAGCCAAAGTACATAATCCAAGTCTTACTGAAATAAATTCAGCTATAGAAAAAGGAAGACCAGTAGTTTTATGGATTGATTGCTATTATTCTCCGGTAAGGATGGATACATATTTAAAAAAGCATTGGCCACATTGTATTCTTGTATATGGATATAACGATGAAACGATGGAATATAATGTAATAGAACACCGGCATAAAGATAACCTGTCATACGAGAAAAAAGTAATCAGCTATCAGGATATTTTAAATTGTTGTAATGGGTATATGAAGAACTTTTACGGTAAAAAAGAAAATATGCCGGTTTTTTGCGAATATTATTTCGTTGAAGAAGGTATTAATAACAGGAAGTATTGCCTTGATGATTTCATAGGTGTCTTTTCAAGCAATTTAAAAAAGAAAAAAGAAGAATTGTATAATGGACTTGAGGCGCTAGAGAAATATTCTAACGACTTTCAAAGGTTTATCAGTTGTGAAGAGAGCTTGAAGGATAAAGCTGAAAGCTTGTTTTCAGGGCTAAATAATGTTATCAACATGAAGCAGGTGGAAAAGTATAGGCTTGAAAGGCTGTATGGATTTGAGTCGAATTTTATTAATATTATAGAAGAGATTTTGGTAAATTTTAGTGAAGTAAGAAAAGTAGTTGCAAAATATACATATTCTTCATACTATAGCAAGGAAGAGTTTATTTATGCTTATGGTATAATAAAAAAGATATGCGAACTTGAGTATGATTATAATAATAGACTCTTTAAGAATATTTGAAGACAATTTCTCCATTCTTATTCGTTCAAATTTAGCTTTCGGACGACAAAGGCTCCAATGGAAGAATGTTGAATGGGTACTTCTTTTCCCTTGCCATCCAGTGGTTATTGGGCAAGAGTGAAAGCAGGATATACATTACCAAAGCCTTCGTTGCCAAAAGTAACAGGAGAACTAAGAAAGTATGTACGAAATTATACTATAAAGTATAGGATTGATATCGAGAAGCTTTCAGATATAGAACTTATATCTAATGAGGAATTAAATTTATTAACTATGTTTTCGCATAATATTAGATTTTTTCCAGCCCTGTTAGGCAGCAAAGTCAAGCAGGGCGTCTTTAACTCCATGTTTATTTTGAGAATCCCGGTATTCTGTGGAATTCCCTGCATTGCCACTGTGATTATTCCATTTCTGTGTTCCAAAAATTTTATCTGTGTTTTTTGCGGTTAATGTTGTATCTACTACCATTAGCAGCTTTCCGTGTATAATATAGTTGCTGATGTACTTCTTCAATAGAAGCTTCAGCATACCTCTTGTGAGCTCAATATGCTTTCAAACATGTTCTCCTACAAATCTTTCCCAGCTTGATACAATCCTACTTATGAAAAAGCTATTCCTCTTTATTTTGGTTACAGCTCTGCTAAATGTAGATTAATAATGGTTTTACTGCCTAAATTGTCAATACAACAATTATTTGACATAAGATTAAATATAATATAAAATTATAATGTATATATAAAATTTTCTACTAATTTCATTTCGATTATTTTTAATCGTAATTCGCTATTATTCTAAGATTTAATTAATTGTCCTGCATTCTGATTAAGCAAAAGTGTACTCTAAAATTATATTTTCTATATCACAATCAACTATATAAAAAGCACTATTAATCTTACATTTGACGGAGCAAAATAACGAACGCTTTAACGTTATTTTGCGATAGGCAAATGTAAAAGATTAATTGCTTTTTATATAAACTATATATTTTGCAATAAACATTTTACATCTATTTTTTATATTGCAAAATATATACCTTGTTTCATAAGTTACGAAAAGTTCATCTTTGATAGAAAAATGCAGACGCATTAACTGCATTTTAATGTAAAATCTCTTTCGTAACTTATATAATATGTTAATGTAAAATGTTTATCACGAGACATATAATTAATAAAATTTTATAAAGTCACAATATATTTTGCAAAAAACATTTTATATCAATTTTTTATAC
>JAUZPS010000146.1 GCA_030705945.1 Bacillota bacterium | reverse complement strand
AATAAAAATCTCTTGCAAATAATGACTTATGTGAAAGTAAATTATTTAAATTACTTCGAGACTGTGGAAGTGAGAATGGATAGTTTATATGGTCCGTTAATTGGCAAGAATATGTTAACAGCTTGGGGATACGAATTTGGAACTGGATTAATAATAGATGGATATACTGAATATGGTCTTAGTAAATATAATAACATTGATGATCTATTAGCTAATCCACATGATATTTATATGGTATTTGACTCCTTTAGCGATCATGATTTGGGGAGTTTTGACAAATTCGTATTCTCCTATTAAAACAAAGGGCGTTTCAAAAAAAATTATTTTTAATCTATGAACACTTTTCTTATGTTTTGAATAACATGTTATTGAATAATTTAGATTAAAGGAGATTGCTATATGTCCAGATGCGGAGGTCTTGGCGGAATTTTTAACAACGACACTATTTTATGGTTTATTCTCTTATTTTTGCTATTATTCTTTAATTCCAGAAGAGGCGAATGTGTTAATGACGTAGAGGTTTGTTAAAGAATTGCAAAGTAATATTGTATGAAGAATTGGAGGTTTTAAAATGGAAGAAAACAGAGGCTTAGGTTGTGGTTGTGGCGGCGGATTTGGCGGACAGTGGATATGGTGGATAATTATTATACTTATAGTGATTTGCGTATGTCCCGGAATTTTTGGCGGCCTTGGCGGTATTGGCGGCGGATGCGGATGCAACAATAACTGTTGATTAAATTTACATAGGCAATTAGACAAAACCGTGAGAAAATCATCACTTAGATTTTCTCACGGTTTTACTTTTAAGCGCAAATATTATTTACTATTCTTATAAAAAACTATAGAATAACGAATAACAGTAATTTTAAGGTAAATTCAAATAAAATCTATAAAAAGTCATATGTTTAGGAATGTTGAAAAAATAACTTCCGATAAAATCTTCGATTACTTGTTCACTTAACTCTTGAACACCCGCTCAGAATCGAAAGTAATTTTTCGATCATTCCTTAAATTAATTATACAGCGTCATAATCTAGCGGAGTCTTCGAGAAATGTCTCGAAACAATAATAACATCACTCATATTTATTGAGCCGTCAAGGTTTAAGTCAACGTTTATATTATACTTCGAGCTGTCAGAGGTAGCATTAAAGGATTTGGCTATCTCCAGTATATCTCCCATATTTATTGTATTATCTGAAATTCCATTTCTCATAATATCTCCAGCCCACATCATTATAGGAGACTTAGCTGAACCTATAAGAGTATCTTTATTAATTACAATGTTTTTGATTTCTCTATACAAGAAATTCGCCTTACTGACTTTAATAGTTTGAGAAGTTGAGCTCCCATCAACTCCAGTTATTTCAAAATACCCGTCATTATCAGTTAGCGCGCTTTTATCAGTTCCTGTGAGTTCAACCTTAAAGCCTGATTTTAGCGCTGAGCTCGAAGAACTAATCTGTATATCAGGCATTATATATCCTGAAACCTTAAATCCAGTGTTAGTTGGTGTTGCTGAAGGCTCGACGGCTACAGGTTCTACCCCATACTTTAAAATTCCTTTGACATATCCTGTAACCTTATTATTTTCTGCCATTGTAGAAGTTACAGCCGGCATAAAGGAGTAATCGTTTGATTGATTATACGGCGTTAAGTCGGTTTTGTTTATTCTGTTCTGAATCATTCCTGTTGTTTCCCCTGGAGCTAAAGCTCCTGCGGTTTTTGAGAAAGTAATCTCGCAATAATTATCCACATTGGCGGTAGGGTTAGGTATTTTGTTGAAACTCGAAATAACATTGGTAGCCCCTACAGGCGCGTCATCGCAAATAAACTGTTGTTCACCGCTTCCATCTGCGGTATACCAGTACCTTAAAACAACATCGGACAGATCTATTTTGGACTTGCCAATGTTCTGAACTTCCAGATAGTTTCTTATGGAATTTGCGGTTGTTCCAGTTTCACCGCACCTATATAACACCTTAATTGCCGCGTCATTTACAGGAGACGCGCTAGGATTGGGCGTTGGCGAAGGCGTCGGTTCCAATTTAGGCGGCTCATCTCCGAATACCTTTCTATCATTGAGGTATACCGATACATTTCTTGTCATTGTATAATCCTTGACAGCGCCTTTTCTACTCCAGTCGTTTGTAGGATCCCAATGGCTCTTCCAGTTTGCGTCCTGACCTCCGATTAATGCAAACTGGAACTCCCTTGTTCCATATATTTCACTTCCTGTCCAGTCAAACTCATAATAATATGTGCCGGAATCATCCCACTTAAACGGCCCATTTACCTTAACCGGCTGTTTATAAGCAAAACCCTGTTCATCATAAGCAACATATATCGAAACATCCTTTATGCTCTGTCCATTATCCAATAACTCGCTTATATTGAAGAAATAGCGTGTCTTAAAAGTTGACTCAAAATGTGGTGGATGACAGGATTCATTATGAAGTTTTAATGTTACCTGAGTGCGTTCCGTATTTTCCTGTTCAAGCTTTATGTCGCAATAATAATCGTCTATTTCCGGTTCCTTTGGAGGAAAGTTTGGAATTGGTTGATCGTCCTGCCCATACAGAAGGTATAAACCCGCTAAAGCTCCGACAAAAGCCGCATTATAGTCAATAGCAACTTCGTTGTACACAAAATCCGTCGTTACATCATTATGATAATCCTTAGCATCAGGTCCTCCGACTAGGGCGCCCCACAATACATGCCTGTCTTCCGGAGGATCATCCATATTCAGCGTTTTTGAACCGTGGGCAGCCCGGTGGTGCGGATGTCTTGCATACTTTAATCCCTTTTCATATCCATAACCGACGATATACGAATAACCCATGGGATTTCTTCCCATCAGATATTCCATTTGCCCTTTTGCCCAATCTGTAAAATCAGTTCTGTCTTTATGATACTTCTGATAAACGACATCACAAAGCTGCGCTCCGCAGTTATACCTTGCAGACCCCCAAGTGTTTATCATTCCATATCCAGCTGGAGTCGTATATAAGAAGGCTGTATCCCTAGTATCCTGGTGCGGAATCTTTCCACCTGTCCAGTACTCCAGATTCCACCTTGAAAAATAATCAAAATCTTTGTTATCAGGAAACAAGCAGGCGAGCTTTGTAAAAACTCCTCCCCAAACAACATCCCAGCAGTGAACCCAGATATTCTGCCATGAATTGTTTTTATCTACAATTATCTTGGCCATATATCCTGTATATTTACCGTCAGCTGATGTTGAGTCTATATGATTTATATAATCCATATTTCCAGTACACACATAAAGCCAGACGGCAGCCCATGCCAATTCATCCTCATAAGCAGGTGAATTGTAGAATCCATCGCCTCTTCCGAGCCCTTTATATTTGCGTCCAAAATCATACATGGCTTTAGCGACTTTTAAGCATTTATCAGCATATTGAGGTTCGGTGTCCTTAAATATCAGATACGATAACGCAAGGGAAGCTGCTGTTTCTCCGCACATGTCGCTTGCAGGATCCTCGGCGGTCGCAAAATCCGCGGGTCTTGAAATCGTTTTAGGATATAATTCTGGAGGCCCCCAATATGTATGATCTTCTTCTCCCTCACCAACCATATAACAGAAAGCTATGAGATTTCCGTCCTTATCTAAAAACGAACATCTTAGAAAAGTATCGCTGAACTGTTTTAAAAGGTCGATCATATGCTGTTCTTCGCCGTCTTTTTTAAAAGCTTCTCTGAATTCATAAAAGCCCCATGCCAAAGTAGAAGCCGCATAGCCTTGAGGCAACCCAAAGCGTACATGGTCCCCCGCGTCGTGATATCCCCCGTGCAGGTCCATACAGCCATCGCCGTCAGGATCTAATATATCTCTGTATTTTGAAATAAAATCCTCGGATAGAGAGGTATCCTTAAAAGGTATACTGCTGTCACCTACATGGCAGTCTCCTCTCCATTCAAGTCTTCCACCCGTTATACCAGGTCCACACCTTTCAGCGTCATAAAAGTACAAGGATTTTTGAAGTGCTTCCGCATAATTGAAATAATTATAGGACTGCCAGTCTGCCGCAGTTGGAACAGGCTCGCTTGTAGCTTCCGCAAACGCAAGCCCCGTTGGCATACTACCTGATAGCAACGCAACAATTATTACAAGAATGCAGCTGCCAATAAATTTTCTTCTCTGTCTTTTCATACAAAACCTCCTAAAAAAATAATGTCAATGCGCTGAAGTATATTAGCGATTTATTAATGGCGTTTCAAAAAATTCCTTGTTCAAGTTTATATGACGAAAGCCCATTATATCAAGTCTTTGAAACGACCAATTGCTAAGTTTTTTTGATACTATATAAAAAGCAATTAATCTTTTACATTTGCCTATCACAAAATAACGTTAAAGCGTTCGTTATTTTGCTCCGTCAAATGTAAGATTAATAGTGCTTTTTATATACCTAAAATGAGTCATAATCTAATACTAAATTTATCACTTCCCCCTGTCAATTGTGTAGCTTGGCTTTTATTCATTATAATTGCTGACTATCGCTTGGGTAAATCCTACCAAATTTAAATAATTTTGAACTGTCTATGAATTATAAATAATATATATAAAAACGCAATAAAAAAGGGCGGATATTATCTATCACCCTTTTAAATACTTAATATTTTATTTTAACAAAGCTTCTTTCTTAACTATACTCTTTTTTAATAAGCTTCTTTTTTAATAATACTTCATTCTTAACTATACTGCTTCTTTAAATTAATAACAAATCTTTACTTAAATCTATTTCTTCTTAAAAATGTAGGTATATCTAATTCATCACTCTGTCCCGCATTTGAATTATTGTTATATGTTGGTTGTGATCTTTCATTATTTGCTGTGTTTGACGAATTCTTATCAGCAGGCTTTTCTATATTCTTATCAAAAGGTTTGTCTACCTTCTTTACGATTGGTACTTTATCAAATCCAGTTGCAATAACTGTTATGAGTATTTCGTCCTTAAGGTTTTCATCAATAACAGCTCCAAATATAATATTAGCGTCAGGATCAGCAGACTGCTGCACCAATTCAGCAGCGGTATTTACTTCAAATAATCCAAGGTCAGCTCCGCCAGTAATATTAAGCAGAACACCACGCGCTCCGTCAATAGAGGTTTCCAAAAGAGGACTATGAATTGCTTGTCTTGCAGCCTCTTCCGCTCTATTTTCACCAGCGGCTCTACCTATACCCATATGAGCTATTCCTGTATTTAACATAATTGTCTTCACATCTGCAAAGTCAAGATTGACAAGACCAGGTACAGCGATTAAGTCGGATATACCCTGAACACCCTGTCTCAATACATCATCCGCTATTCTGAAGGCATCCACTATAGATGTTTTCTTCTCTGCAACCTGCAAAAGTCTGTCATTTGGAATTGTTACCAGAGTATCCACGGTTGATTTGAGGTTTTCAATGCCTCGTTCAGCATGCTGCATTCTTTTTCTGCCTTCAAACATAAAAGGTTTGGTGACAACACCAACAGTAAGAATACCCATTTCTTTTGCAATCTGAGCTACAACAGGAGCTGCTCCGGTTCCTGTTCCTCCGCCCATACCAGCTGTGACAAAAACCATGTCCGCGCCTTTTATTGATTGGGCAATTTCGTCCTTACTTTCATTTGCCGCCTTCTCCCCAATTTCAGGATTGGCGCCGGCTCCTAACCCTTTTGTAAGCTTGTCTCCAATTTGAATTTTAGTATTTGATTTTGACAAAAACAAAGCTTGTTTATCCGTATTTATAGCAATAAACTCGACACCGCGTAATCCGGCAGTTATCATTCTGTTGACAGCATTATTACCTCCACCGCCTACACCTATAACTTTTATCTGAGCAAATTGTTCAAGATCGATATCAAACTCCAGCAATTTTAAGTCCCCCTTCATTTTTCATTTGTTAATAGCGGCTAAAATAACGTATAAAAACAATTTGTTTATAGATACCGAACTGTATGGTTGTCAGTTCGCTAAAAAAGCATTTCACAAAATACTAAAGCTTAATACTTGTAACTTATTTACAGCCCGAAATCTATAACTACAAACTTAATCTTACATTTTGGAAAGCAAACTTAAGAAAGACACATTGTTTAATTTGCTTTACAAAATGTAAGATATAGCTTTAATAATATATCAAATGTCGATTTGTTGAAATTAAATATAGTAATTATCGGATAATCTCCTATATAATTCTTACTATAAATTAGCCTGCCTCACATATACGTTTATAAGTTAATATTCAATATTTAATTGAAACTATTTAACTAAAATCACTATTAATCCTGAATTTGAGAGAGCAAAACAGAAATACATCAGCTTAATTTTGCTATTTTCAAGCGTAATAGGTTTATTGATTTTAATAAATTTACAAAAACACTCAAAATAATAATACCTCATTATTCAACTTAAAGCAATAAGCGTATAATTATTTTAATATTATATAACAATTTTAGAACAATGTATATCGTAAATAAGAACTCATTTGTAATAAAAATCAAGTAAAAATTTTTAAAATTCTTTTTAAAAGACTAGCCTCTTTCTTTTGAGCTTTCTGCTTTTGATTTTTTACTTCGCTTCCAAACGAATTGCCTTTACTATGGGACGCAATATATTTTACAATACCTGCAGCTGTTGAATATTCAGGTTTAGATACAATATCAAGCTTGTATGAAGCAATCCTTGTGGGCAGATTAAAGACTTCATTTGCTAGTTCCCTACAGCCTTCAACATAGGATATTCCTCCACCCGTCAGTACTATACCTGCCGCAAAGTCGCCTTTAATTTTTTGTTTTTCCAACAACTCTTTACAGAGCGAAAATATTTCAAATACTCTTGCTTCGATTATCTCTACTATTTCAGATACTTTCACAGTCTTCTTTTTGTTTTCGTTAATGTCAATAACAGTAACTTCCTGATCATTTTTGATCAATGTCGTCAGCGCAAGCTCAAATTCTTTTTTGATTCTATCCGCCTCAGAATATGGTATTTTGAGGCCTATAGCAACATCATTGGTTATATGATCTCCTCCGACTGTAATTGATTCGTTGAATATCATATTTTTGTTTCTGAACACTGATATATCCGTTACACCTGCTCCAACATCAATCAATATGACCCCCATTTCCTTTTCATCCTGGGTTGGAGCTAGTTCACTAGTGGCAAGCGCCTCCACAATAAGACCATCAACTTTTAAATTAGCCCTCTCCATACTCTTAACGATATTCTGAACAGATGTTATTTTCCCTGTAATTATGTCGGCGTCAACTTCAAGCTTAAGACCTGCCATTCCTATAGGATCAATAATCTCATCATATCCATCAACAATAAATTGTCTAGGTATAATATCAATTATCTCCCTGTCTTCAGATATATTGATGCTTCTTGCCGCATACAAGACTCTTTCTACATCTTTTCCAGAAATCTCTCGGTTGTCATTTGATATGCTGATACTTCCCCTGCTATTAACTATGGAAGTGTGAATACCATTTATGCTTACATACGCCGAGTTCACCTTCACTCCCGCAGCTGACTCTGCTTTCTGAACCGATAATCTTATGCTGTTAGATGTGCTTTCTATATCAACTATAACACCTTTTTTTACGCCATTACACTGCTCCATACCTTGGCCAAAAATCTCCAATTGGCCAATCTTATTGACTTGGCCTATAACAGTAGTTACTTTTGAAGCGCCGATATCTATGCCAACGATAATGTTTCCCACTTAAGAAAACCTCCTATAGTTTAAGACCAGATAGTTGTTTACAAATTATAAATACATTCAATAAGGATATTTCAAAAAATTCCTTTTTCAAGTTTTATTTGAAATAGCCTTTTATATCAAGTTTTGAAACGCTAAGTATACCAGTTTTTTGATGCTGCCTTATTTAATATCCCCAAGAAATGACAAAGAAATAGTTACAAGCTAACTTTTGTTTGTATGTCAATTAATATAAGCGTTTTACATAGGGAATAGATTAAAATCATTTTGAACATCTTGCAAATTACTCATTTTATATATTATCTTTTTTTGAATATTTATTCAATAGGATTCTACGAATAATTGCAAAATTCAAAAATAATCTATTACCAAACGCAAATATAGCAGCCAAATATATCTGAATTCCAAGCTGATCACCTATGTAGGCCAAAGCTGCAGCCAACAATGCGTTCATAAAAAATCCCGATAAAAATACCTTCATATCAAACTTTCCCTGCATAGAAGCTGCAATTCCCCCGAATACAGAATCAAGCGCCGCCAAAATTGCAACAGCAACATAAGTTGAATATTGATAAGGTATCTGAAAAGGTAAAAAAACTCCAATTAATATTCCAGCAATTATCCCAATAAGTGGTAACATGTTATCCTCCTTAATTATCATATTTATTAAAAGTGATTGATCTTAATCTATATATTTTACAATAAACATTTTACATCAATTTTTTTATATTGCAAAATATATACCTTCCTTAATTACTTTTAAAATTATATTTTCCATCATCATTATATTCGAGATTCCCTTTGTCGTTTTTCTTTAGTTTATTAAAATAAATATTTCTTATAAAATCCAGTCTATAAGCTATCTCCTTCAGATCTCCAACATCTGCTGTTATCCTCTTATCAAGAGTTATTTTTATTTTGAATGGATTGCTTAAATCAAATTGCGTAATAAGTGGCATAAGTTTAAGTTTATTGCTTTCATCATTTTTAGGAATTTCCGCAAGAAGCTTTTTTACATATTGAGTATAATCATTATCCTCTGCTTTGAGAGCTTGTCCAATCACATAGTTCTTAAACGATATTCCTTTTACAAAAAGAGTTTTGCCAAAAGGCTTGTTTGCTTCCTCAAGCGCAACCCCGTCCTCATCAATCAGGAGAAAAGCTCCTCCATGTTCAATGTAAAAGAGAGGCTTTCTTTCCTGTATGTCTATACAAACAGTATCAGGCATGTAAAACGTAACTTTTGCGTTCTTTGCGTAAGAAAAACTTTTCAGAATACTCTTTTCCTCATTCCCATATCTGAATAAAAAAAAGTTCAGCGGCTTATTTCCAACTCTTTTGAAACCGTTACTTCCTATTTGAATTTTTGTTGATGAAATTACAGAATTAGAGTCCAGTTTACTGTTTCCGTAAACTACTATCTTTTTGATATTAAAAAAAGATGACAAGGCAAACATAGACAACGAAACAATAACAAGAACAAAAAGAAAAACTCTTCTAATACTCTTGATTATTCTCTTGTTTTTTTTATTTTTCTTTTGTTTCTTTAATTGAAATTCGCTATCTCTTTTTATCCTTCGTAATTTCAAGAGCCTTACTCCTTGCCGTAATATTTAAAAGCTTTATTAAGCTTACATCTATATTAAAATCACTATTAATCTTACATTTAGCAGAGCAAAATAACGAACTGTTTTAACAGTATTTTGCTATAGATAAATGTAATAGATTAGGGCGTTTCAAAAAATTCCTTGTTCAAGTTTTTATGACGAAAACCCATTATATCAAGTTTTTAAAACGACCAGTTGCTAAGTTTTTT
>JAUZPS010000145.1 GCA_030705945.1 Bacillota bacterium | reverse complement strand
TTGACGGAGCAAAATAACGAACGCTTTAACGTTATTTTGTGATAGGCAAATGTAAAAGATTAATTGCTTTTTATTTAGTCGTTTCAAAAACTTGATATAATGGGTTTTCATCATATAAACTTGAACAAGGAATTTTTTGAAACGACCTTATATGTTTCGTAATAAACATTTCGCATTTACTTTTGAAATCATGAAACATACAACTTGATTTTCTAAATCGAGCAAATTCCATATTATTTTGCAAATGAAGATGCTTTAACTTCATTTGCCCATGTAAAATCTTTTTCACGATTCATATAGCCTTATAATAAAGATTATAATTTTAAAAATCCAGTAATGTACATAATAAAAATCAATTCCTGTTTTTATAATCAACACATTTTCTATTAATAGCATTTAGGTAGTATCAAAAAATAAACTGGTCAACTGGGAGTTTCAAAAACTTGATATAATAGGTTTTCATCATACAAAACTTGAACAAGGAATTTTTTGAAACTCCCTTATTCAATTGATTGTTTTTAACACTTCTATTTGATATACTGATTTCGGGATTTTAACACTAATTTACTATTTCCTTTGGAGGAGCATGTGAAATCGTTTATAAATTTTGTAAGAAATCTAAGTGTAAGTTGGAAGTTTGTTTCAGCTTATTTTGCAATCCTTGCAATTCCTTTGATACTGACAGGCTTCTATATATATTACCAGAACTCCAATTCCACAGTAGATCAGGCTCGGCTTATAATGGAGCAAAACCTGCTGCAAACGAAGGCAAGTATTGTTCAAAAAGGAAAAGTAATTGAAAACTTATCTCAGGTACTGTCAAATGACAAAAGTTTTAAAGATTTTATGAGTTCATATTATGAAAATTATATTTATAAGGTGTACGACTATCAATTTGATTTTTCTCCAATTGTGAAAACCATTTTAAGTCAGAACAACGCCTTTTACTCCATACGGATTTATATGAGAAATGTAATCATTTCTCAAAGAATGAATAATTACTACAGTATAAGATTTTGGGAATCCCCCCAATTATATTTTAAGGCTGCTCAGACCGAACCCAAAACAAGTGGCTGGAAAAGTATTCATGACTCTACATATAACATGCTTGATTCTAATTCCAGCAGTCCCGAACAGGTTTTTTCATATAGCGAAGTAATATACAAATCCGGCGCGCTTGAAGCAGAAGTTAAAGAAGACGCGCTTTTTGACATGCTGCGAGATCCTGTAATTAGCAAGCTAGGAAGGGTTTTTATTGTAGACTCTTCAAACCGCATTGTGTCCAGAAATATTCCTGAACTATTCAAAAAAGACATCTCCAGCATCGGTATTACCGACTTTGTCACCAGCAAAAGAATCAGCAAATCTATAAAAATCAACGGTGAAAAGTCAATCCTAATTAATCTCCCCATAGATGAAATCAACTGCAGCATTATAGGCTTATTTCCAGTAAAAAATTTCAACAATGAGATTAATAACTCACTTAAAAATACTATCATTTTGCTAATCATCTCATCAATAATTCTGGGAGTGATCATATATTTTACAACCGGAGCGCTCCTTGGAAGGATAAAAAAAATGGTTAAAGCAATGAAACAGGTTAATGACAATAATCTTGCAGTTTCAGTTCCTGTAAAAGCAATGGATGAATTCGGGGAACTGGCCCTTACCTTCAATAATATGACTAGCAGAATCCATGAACTTGTAGAAATGGTTTATAAGAGCCGTTTGCTGGAAAGAGAAGCAGAGCTAAAGGCCTGGGAAATGCAAATAAATCCTCACTTTTTATATAATACGCTGGCTACAATCTCTTGGGTTGCCAGAAAAGATAATTCCAAAGATGTAGTCAAAATGTCAAATTCCCTTGCAAAGTTTTACAGACTTGTGTTGAGCAAAGGCAACAGTCTTATTTATGTAAGCGAAGAGCTTGAGATGGTTAGGTCATTTCTGCAGATTCAAAAAATACGGTTCGAAGACAGGTTTGATGCTGAATATCTTATAGATGAAAGCGTAAATAACTGTAAAATAATTAAAAACATTCTTCAGCCATTGGTAGAAAATGCGTTAAACCATGGCATAGAACCTAAAAGAAGTCATGGAACCATCTTGATAAAGGCATGGCTCCATGTAAACAAGCTTTATTTCCAGATCATCGACGATGGAGTAGGTATAAACTCTAGCGTTATGAAGGAAATACTATCCGGAAGAGTTGAAAGCTCAAGCGGTAGTGGTTATGCTATTAAAAATATTTTAGAGAGACTTAAAGCATACTATGGAACTGAATTTTCATTTGATATTTACAGTAAGCCCGGGATCGGAACTGTAATTACAATAACTATTAATTCAGAATATAGATAAGTTGTTCATATTTAAAGTTCAATGCGTTTTTTATTAAAAAGGGGATGTTTCTTTTGCTTAAAATGTTGATTGTTGAAGATGAAAAATGGGAGAGAGAAGGCCTTTTAAATTTTTTAGACTGGACTAGATTTGGTTTTGATACGGTTGAGACTGCCTGCGATGGTATTGAAGGGATCGAAAAAGCGGAAAAAATGCGTCCGGATATCATCTTAACAGATATAAAAATGCCGGGGATGGACGGCCTTAAGATGTCAAAAAAAATAAAAAACTTTTTACCAAAAGTTAAGATCATCATTTTAACCGGATACGATGATTTCAGATTTGCAAAAGAAGCAATTGATTTTAATGCTAATGCTTATATTTTAAAACCTTTTGATGAAGAGGATATAATTCCGGCAATTCAAAAAGTTCTAAATGAATATAAGAGTGAGTCAGAAAGAGAAGATATGATTAAAGTCGCGCTAAATGAAAGTATCCGGACTTCAAGGACCAGCTTCATTACTGACCTGTTGGAAGGAAGAGTCGATGAACGCGAACTTTTAACGCAGCTCACTCATCATAATATCAAAATTTCCGGCGATGGGCAGTATCTGGTTTCGGTTATTAAGCTGCTCAACTTAAGCAGTCTATGCAATGATGGCATAGTTCACGATACAAATAATAACAGTCGAAAGACCTTAGATGAGCTTCAAGCGTTTCTTGATACCGAAAATATTCTGACCCGGGATTTGCTATTTTCATTGTCGGACAGTGTAGAAAATCAAATCATACTCTGCTTTCAGGTCTCTTTAGAAAAGTTAGTCCTTCTTCAATCGTATTTAACAAATTTATTACAAAAGATTGAAGAGACAAAAAGGTTCCCTGTAAAAATAGGAACAGGTAAACCAGTAAAAATGATAGTGGATATAAAAACTTCCTATACGGAAGCCTTACATGCAGTAGAGTTTGGCGCATTCTGGGATCTCTTAGGTATTATAGATTATGCTGGAGTTGAAAGGATTGAAAAAGAATTTTCAGAAAACGCCGGGGAATTCATGATTCTTTGCAGTTATTATTCCAAACAACTGCTACATGCAGTCAGATCCTCGGATGAAGAGAGGTTATTAGGTATCCTTGACGAAATGTTTTTGCATATTCATAAAAACAAGGGAGCCGGCAAGGAGCTCATAGTAAACTATTTACAAAATGTTAAAAATGAAGCAACCACCTTTTTTTACACCCTCGGTAAGGATTTTAGTCAAGCTGTTATAGGTAAGGAAGGTTTTGAAACCGATTTGCTTCGTTGTTTCAATATTCAATCTCTTAAAAACAATGTCAGCGATTTTTTTAATAATATCTTACTGAGAATGCATGAAAAAGATAAAAATAAAGATAGTCAGGTCATAAAAAAGGTAACTGAATTTATCGAGAAAAGATATATGACTGAAATTAGCCTTAAGATTATAGCAAAAGATGTATATTTATCACCCAATTATCTTGGTAATGTTTTCAAAAAATGCACAGGTAAAACATTTAATGTTTACCTGTGCGAGTATCGTATGGAAAAGGCAAGGGAACTGCTGAAATCGCCAAAAAACAAGGTCAACTTAGTTGCCGCTAAAGTCGGCATACCCAACACATCATACTTTTGCACAGTATTCAAGGAAACATACGGCATGGCCCCAGGGGAATACCAGGAAACCCTCTTAAGAAACCAGTAGCCAAATGTAAAGTTTTATATATGTTTATTTACTATTTAATTATTTATATTAAAATCATCATTAATCTTACATTTATCACAGCAAAATAACGAACAGTTTTAACGGCATTTTGCGATAGTTAAGGGCGTTTCAAAAAATTCCTTGTTCAAGTTTATACGACGAAAACCCATCATATCAGGTTTTTGAAACGACCAGTTGACCAGTTATTTTTTTGATACTACCTAAATGTAAAAGATTAATTAATTTTAATATATAAAACAAACTGAGTTGATTATTAAAATTAGAATTGATTTTTACTATGTACTTTTCTAACTGAGTAAACTTATAATTTAAACGTACACACAAATTTACCGAAGGGATGTGTAGTTGGACAATCATGAGTTTACTATCAAATTCGGCTGTTGAAAAAAATATGGATCTGGCGCCAGCTCCGCTAAAAAAAGAAAAAGTAAAAATGAAAAAGGGATTGCAGCTGTTTCTCATTGCTCTTCCTTTTCTTATTTTGGTTTTTGTGTTTTCCTATTTGCCTTTATACGGATGGAGTTATGCATTTTTTAATTTTAGACCCGGTATACCTCTCAGTCAATCTGAGTTTGTAGGTTTTCAGTGGTTTAAATCCATCATTTCTAATCCGACGCAAACAGCAGAAGTCATGCGCGTCATGAAAAACACTCTCGCAATAAGCGCTCTTGGAGTTATCACTTCCGTCTTGCCTGTGACTTTCGCGATTTTTCTGACCGAAATAAAAGCTTCGTGGTACAAAAGAATTGTGCAGGTATTAACTACACTGCCCAACTTCATAAGCTGGGTTCTCGTATATTCTGTAGCCTTTGCAATATTCTCGACCAACAACGGGTTACTTAATCACGTGCTTACGGATTTGGGGATAATTGATACAGGTGTTAACTATCTTGCCTCAGACAACCATACCTGGTTGTCAATGTGCATGTGGAATGTATGGAAGACCCTTGGATGGAGCGCGATCATGTATCTTGCAGCCATAACAAACATAGACCCTGAGCTTTACGAGGCCGCCAAAGTTGATGGCGCAGGACGCTTCAGGAGGATATGGCATATTACCGTTCCGGGTCTAATGTCCACCTATTTTGTTCTTCTTCTTCTGCAGATTGCCAACTTTATCAACAACGGAATGGAACAATACTATGTATTCCAGAACGCAATCAACAAGGATCATATAGAGGTTCTGGATTTATATGTTTACAATATTGGAATGCTCGGAACGAATTTTTCATTCGCTACGGCAATCAGCATGTTGAAATCCATAGTAAGTGTTTTCCTACTATTTTTCGCAAATAAGATGTCAAAGATTTTACGTGGAGAAAGCATTATATAAAGATAACCAAATGTAAAATTAGTTTTATACTAGTTGCGCTGAACAGCCGAAAAAGGGATTTTCAAGCGAACTGATATAAAACTTTACAGTTGGTTATATAATATGTAGCATTAAAATTACGTTTTTTATGGGGTGAAAATTTATATGGCTGAAAGCATATTAATTAAGAAAAAAACAAAAAAAGAAAAAGAAAATTCAAGATCAACTAAGGGAGAGATAGTTTTCAATTTTTTTAATATGGCGTTCTTTGCGCTGATTACATTTATCTGCATCTTCCCTTTTTACTATCTTTTCGTTAATACTATAAGTAACAATGATTTAAGCAGCAGGGGTATGGTTATATTTTTGCCTAAAGGCATACACTTTACCAACTACTTACAGGTCTTAAGACTGGAAGGATTGGGAAGAGCAGCCATTATTTCGCTGTCCAGAACGCTTATCGGCACTATTCTTACAGTATTTGGCTGCGCTTTGCTGGGATTTATTTTTACACAGAAACAAATGTGGGGAAGAAAGTTCTGGTACCGTTTCGTTGTCATAACAATGTATTTCAACGCTGGAATCATCCCCTGGTTTATCATAATGATGAATCTCAAGCTGACTAACAATTTTTTGGCATATATCTTACCTGCCGTCATTCAGCCGTTCTTTGTTATCCTTGTAAAAACATATATTGAATCCATACCCGCCGCGATTCAAGAATCTGCCGAATTAGACGGTGCAGGAACCATGACCGTATTCTTCAAGATAATTATGCCCTTGTCCAAGCCTATTCTTGCGACAATTACGGTTTTTGCCGCTGTTAACCAATGGAATTCATTTATTGATACCCTGTTTCTCATGACCGACTCTAAACTATATACGCTCCAATTTGTTTTATACAGATATATGAATCAGCTTTCTTCTCTTGCAAATATTATTAGAGGCTCACAGGGAGGCAGTTCTATAAGCGCCAGTATCGCAAATATGCAAACACCGACTTCGGTAAGAATGACCGTTTCCATGATTATAATAACTCCAATAATATTGGTTTATCCTATCTTTCAAAGGTTCTTTGTAAAAGGAATTATTATGGGAGCTGTAAAGGGATAGTTACGGATTTTTAAGTTCTTATGATATATTATTTTGCAATAATATATTAAAAGTAATTAATCTTCTACATTTAGAAATGTTGAAAAAATAACGTTTAAGCATTAGGCAGTATCAAAAAAATAGCTGGTCAACTGGTCGGTTCAAAACTTGATATAATGAGTTTTGATCATACGAGACTTGAACAAGGAATTTTTTGAAACGCCCTTAGTTATTTTACTCTGTAAAATGTAAGATTAATAGCGCTTATAATATAGAATATTGCTGATATATATAAAGATAACAAAATATAAGGGGGAAAAATAATGAAAAGGAATTTCAGATGTTTATTAGCTCTTATCCTTGCTGTTATTGTGGTAATAAGTATGGTTTCATGCAGCAATGATAATAAAACACCGGATGCAAGTCCTTCAGCAAACTCTAATGCAAGTCCTGCAGCAAGCGCTAATGGGACGACTGCAGACAGGGAACCATACAAAATTGATGTATTTACAATGACAGGCAACTATTCTGGCATGCAGCAGGGCTGGTTTGCAAAAGTAGTAAAAGACAAATTCAATATTGAGCTCAATATCATTTCTTCCAATATTGAAGGAGCAGATACCAAATTTGCAACAATGATGAGCTCTGGAAACTTGGGCGATCTTATCATATTCCAAAATGATAATGACAACAAATGGAAAGATGCATTAAAGGCAAACATGGTATTGGACTGGACAAAGAATGGTCTTCTTGACACTTATGGCAAGGATATCGTTAAAAACTTTTCCAAAGCTTTAGATAAATTAAAGATAACATATGGCAACGGTTCAGCTGTATATGGTTTGTCAGCTAAAGCAGCTAACATGCCTGTAGGACCTTCCGAAGGCAAAGACATGACTGAACACTCTGACATGCGCTATGATCTTTATCAAAAACTTGGCAGCCCAAAAATTAATTCTCTTGATGATCTGTTAAAAGTTCTCAAGGATATGCAAAAACTCGAGCCAAAGAGCGAAACAGGCAAGCCTACATACGCTTTCTCCATGTGGCCTGACTGGGATGGAAACATGGTAATGTATGTAAAAGCCTTTGCAGCGTTGTTTGGTTATGACGAAGGTGACGGATTAAACGATGCCGGATTTTCACTCTTCAATCCTGAAGGAGATGTTCAGGACACTTTAAAACCAGATGGATGGTATCTGAAAGCGCTTAAGATGTTCTATAAAGCAAACCAAATGGGATTGGTGGATCCTGATTCAATATCCCAAACATTCAACGACGCCGATACGAAGTTGAAAGACGGTCAGGTCTTGTTCTCACTTTTCCCATGGATGAGTTCTTCATATAATACACAAGAAAGACAGACTCAGGGAAAAGGTCTTGTATTCGTGCCTATCAAGGATGAAAAAGTCGTTTCCTACAGCTTTAATCCTCGCGGAAAGGAGTCAAACATCATTGCAATAGGTTCAAAAGCCAAGAAGCCTGAAAGAATTATGGAATTAATCAACTGGATGTATACTCCTGAAGGGTTTATGACATTTTTTAACGGTCCTAAAGGTCTTACATGGGATCTCCAAGATGGAAAGCCAGTTTTAACCGCAGATGGCAAAAAATATCTGCCAGGCAACCCAGTAGATGTTCCTCAGGAATACGGTGGATCAACATATAGAGAAGGTGTGCAGCAGATAAACTTCGTTCCTATAGATCCTAATTCAGTCAATCCTGAAACAAATGAGCCATATGATTATCAATTATGGAAATCAACTCTGGAAGATTCTCCTACAAAGCTCATTCAGAACTGGAGAGAAGCTATGGGCGGAGCATTAACTACTAAAGATTATCTGGTAAAGAATAATTCATATGTTTTGAAACAGCCAGTGTTTACAGGCAAAGCCCCAGAGGTTCTTCCTGATAACCTGACTCAGAAGAAGGGTCAAGTTGCTACAGTAATCAAGCAGTATTCATGGAAGATGATATTTGCAAAAAATGACAAGGAATTCGACTCCCTCCTTGCAGATATGACCAAGAAAGCAAAAGGTCTTGGATATGATGAAGTTGTAAAGTGGAACGTCGATCATGCAAATCAGGTGTTAGATTTCTTAAAGAACAATAAACAATAAGATAAGTATTATAAAGGCCCGCCTTCTATCAAATGAAAGGCGGGCTTTTATTTTTTACGAAAATATATATATAAGTTGCGAAAAAGACTTTATATTGAAAAATTCAACTTTCCCGCTTCAAATTATTTCTTACCCTTCGCTCTTCTCCCAGATGATGTCGCCGTAGACCAAACCTCTAGTGCCCGTTGCAACGTAAATACGTCCAAATACTCTCGGGTCGCCAGATATAGAACGTATATCACCATACTGATGCCTGTCGTCATTTATACGCGTCCATGTAACGCCCTCGTCATGGGACCTGTAGAAACCGTATTCACCCTTTATAGTTACGCTGGTATAAAGTGTTTTAATATCGCTTCCGTCAAGGGGTTTGCCAAGACCGATTCTCTTTATAAAGTCATCGGCTTGGGATACTCTGCAGCCTGAAAAAACATTTTGGCGCCTATCGTAGTTGATACGCCAGAGGCCATACTTCTGCATCGCTATCCAGATAACACCTTCCTTGCCTGACTCAAGCCGGATTTCATAATGCTGCTCACTGTCGATTCCAGCAAGATTGACTTCCGGAAATCCTTCGGGTGATTTGATCTGATAAAATGTCACACCTTTGTCACGGCTTACATAGAAGCCCGCTCCGTTTGTATTTTCACCAAAACCATAGAAAATGTCGGCGTTGACCCTATCAGACATTACCTTAAACGGCAGATTGTCTCCGCCAACAAGTTTTCCCTCAAAGTCGTATATTCGCGATTTGCCCCATGTTTTTCCCAAATCATGTGAATAAACAAGTCTTGAAGCAAAAACAGGTAGTCCCAGCGTCCAGAGAATTGTCTCTCCGTCGGCGGATATAGCTGCCCAGCCGGAAGTAACATTAGGCGCCTTCAAAGAATCCACCTGTTTATCAATATCCTTGGTAAGTCCTATTGGATCGCTCAATTGCTCCCATGTATGACCCTGGTCAAAGGA
>JAUZPS010000144.1 GCA_030705945.1 Bacillota bacterium | reverse complement strand
TCCTTTTTCCTTCAAACAGTTACTGAACTTGATTTTGAATTGAGATCCCCTATCTGTTTTGACAGCTGACGGTTTACGACCGGTATTCTTTATGGCTTGTTCCAAAGCTTCAATAGCTGCAGCAGTTGTTGCCCTATCAAGTATTGCATTACCAACGTCGAGCCTGGATCTGTCATCAATAATTTTTAAAAGATATTTAACTTTTCCTTCGTCATTATAAAAATACATAAAATCCATAGCCCAAGCATCATCTGAATTTAAGAACTGATAAATAGCAGGATTTTTTCTGAGTTTATGACGCTTGATATATGATAATGCTTGCCAGCGTAGATTACCTGCTTCTTTTGTGGTAATTGCCATTCTGGCAGAAATCATTTTCATGAGAATAGAGTCCTTATCTAGGCTTTTATGATCTATAAGATAATCAAGTGCAATGAGCAAAGGAAATTTTGTATGACAATCTCTAGTTTTTCCGAAGCAGTATATTTCCATGCATTTTCTTTAAATATAGTAATGATCATTTCCGGGGAACCCTTCCTTATTAGATAATGTTATTTTAAGCAATGGAAATAAGTCTTGCAATATCTTAGGAACAGAAAACATTAATTGTTTTAGGTTCGCTTTTAAACATCAAAATAGAAAGTTTTTCAAAATTGGAAAAGTATATTTAATATTTGCTACAATCGTATTGATCAGCACAAATCTATGATACGTTAAAAATACAATAAATAACAAAATATATCATTTATATCTTAGATTTAAATGATATAATATTAAATTAAATTCATATTTTCAAAAGCAGAGCCTCTCTTATTATTCTTATAGCCTGGTAAAAATAAATTCTAATTATTTAATATGTTGAGAAGCTGGGCTTTGCTAAACAGTGTTTCATATATTTATATTTATATATGTAATATTATGGAGGTATTATGAGGAACAGATATTTGATAGTATTCTTGTTGGCATTCTCTTTTACTGTAATTCAAATGTCTATTAATTGCGTTGCATCAGATGTTAAACAAAATTCTAGCTATATGAAGTTTAAAGCAATAGATGCAGCAAATTATTATACTGTAGCCTTAAAAGAAGATGGTACAGTCTTAGCATGGGGTTCAAACTCAAATGGTGTTTGCAATATACCTGCTGGTTTAAAAAATGTAAAAGCTATTGCTGCTGGCGGAAATTTTATTTTAGCCTTAAAGGAGGATAGAACAGTTGTAGCTTGGGGTAATAACAAGTTTGGTCAATGTAATATACCATATGGATTAACAAATATAAAAGCTATTGCGGCAGGCGAGAATCATGCAGTTGCCCTAAAAGTAGATGGAACTGTTGTTGCCTGGGGATCTAATCAATTTAATCAATGCAATATGCTGCCCGATTTAACAAATGTAAAAGAAATTGACGCTGCTGACAATTATACGGTTTGCTTAAAAGAAGATAAAACAGTCACTGTTATTGGAGATAACAATAATGGTATTTGTAATATCCCAGATGAGTTAGCTGGCGTAAAATCAGTTACAGCAGGTTATGGTCATGTTGTAGCCTTAAAGGAAGATGGGACAGTGGTTGCATGGGGATGGAATATGTACCGTCAGTGTAGAATTCCATCTGGTTTATCTGGTGTAATAGCTATAGCTGCTGGCAACCATACAGCAGTAATAAAAGAAAATAGTACTGTTGCAGCTTGGGGTAATAACGATTATGGTCAGTGTAATATACCCGAAGGTTTATGCAATGTAAAGGCTATAGCTGCAGATTGTTATCATACAGTAGCTTTAAAGGAAGATGGATCAATAGTTTGCTGGGGGGATAATTATTTTGGAGAGTGTTCTAGTCCCACAGATTTAGTTAATGTAATAGCTATAGCTGCTGGAAAAGAACATGATGTTGCTTTGTGCGGAAATGGAAAAGTAACAGCTTGGGGTAACAATGATTTTGGTCAGTGTAATATACCCGAAGGTTTATGCAATGTAAAGGCTATAGCTGCAGGTTGTTATCATACAGTGGCTTTAAAGGAAGATGGAACAGTAGTTGCATGGGGTGATAACGAATTTGGCCAATGTGATATACCAAAAGGATTAAGTAATGTAAAAGCTATATCTGCAGGTTGTTATCATACAGTAGCATTAAAAGAAGATGGTACTGTTGTTGATTGGGGAAATAATGTGTATAGTATAACCAATGGAGTAACAAATGTAAAAGCTATAGGAGCAGATGATTATGATACTCTGGTGGTAAAGGAAGATGGGTCTGTCATTATTTCAGGTTATCTTATTGCTGAGAATTATGGTACTCAGACAAAATTAACTAATGTAAAAGATATTTACGGAGGATATTACGGTATATATGCAATTAAAGAAGATGGTACAGTTGATTGTTGTGGTTGGAGTAATATTTATAATATGTTGAACATTCCAGAAGGATTAAATAAAGTTAAATCTATTGCAGTTGGATATGATCATGTCTTGGCATTAAAGGAAGATGGCAATGTTATTGCTTGGGGTAATAATGATTATAACCAGTGCGATAGAGAAAGCCTAACAAATATTAAATCTATATCCCTCAGATGTTACAATATGATGGCGCTAAAAGAAGATGGCGCAATTGTTTGTAATCTCCATGATTTTGTTATACCTAGCTCAAATACAGTCCATGTAATATCAGGCGTCATATCGCCTGATATTGATAGTGCCTTTTACCAATCAGAAACTAAAAAGGGGTTTAATATCGATGTTTTAGGTACAAATCTGAGTGCAATAACAAACTCTGATGGCACTTTTAAAATATCAGGTGTTCCCGAAAATGCAGAGGGTTATACAATAAGAATCAGTAAGCCGGGTTATATTTATAGAGATATTACAAATGTAATTATCGAAAATAGTGATCTATGTATAGGTAGCAAAGATTCGCCAATTTCTTTATGGGCGGGAGATATTAATCATGATAATTTAATAAACATTGCTGATGTAATGGAAATTGCAAAAGAATTTAATACAAGTTCAAGAAATGATAACTTTAAGTTTGATTATGATATAAATAAAGATAATTTTATTAACATTATTGATATAATGATTATTGCAAAGCATTTTAACCAAACATCGTGTAGTGAATTGACTTCGCTTGACAGTACTGAATAATGTTTGGGTAAATATTTCCTCTGGACAGCAGTTAAATTGTAAGGAGGAGATTTTTATAATGGTAATATGCAGGTTTGATAGGGGGGGGAAAATTTTACCCCCGAGGGTAGAATTTCCAGAAAAAATAAAGTGATTTCGCGTAATGATATCACCATCGACATGTTAACGCATGTGAAATCAGTAGCGTTGATAGAGCGTAAAGGGCTGGGTGAGTGAGGTTTAGAGGATTTTGGATGATTATGGATGCAAGTTTTTGTGTAGCGGTGGTGGTGGATTTGGACTTAGGGGGGTGAACGTTGACGCGTAATTCTGAATAAATACGCGAAATTATCGGATATTCGCGTTAAAGCACCCCAGAATTTAGGGAAATAACCCCCGAACAAATTGGAAGAGGTGGGAGAATGTAGTCTTGAACCATGAGTTTAATAGTGAATTAATAAATTCAAATCATACTCAAAATATCGCTTTTTAATAAGTTTTCCATTTTCCTTAATAAAATAATACCATTCCTTTTCTTTTAAATGCCAGCCTCTGCTAGCAATTGTGCCCTTGTGATAAGCTTTGTTTCTATCATTAAGTATTACTTCAACTGGATATCCAGTTTGAAATAATGGCATTTTTTTATCCTTTAGAATTTCTTCAAAAACAAAATAACTTTCATGCTCATTAGCGCCAATGGTATTCCCCATTACGTGATTATGATTGACGAGCATTCCGTAAGAAACCATACCCCTATTACACCAATTGTTGAAGTAATATATATCTGTTACTAAAAGTAATACGAAGTTGTTACTTCCTTTTATTGATATAACTTGGAGAAGTGATAATATTATTTGGAGGATATATAAAGATATAATATTAAAAATATAAAGATTATTTTAATAGGAGGGAGTTCAAATGTTAGAAAGGAAAGCAACAAAGGTTATAGCTTATATTTTAACTGCTTTATTTGTTTGTGTGAGCTTTAATGGAAATGGGTTATCGATTGGAGAAACAAAGGTACGTGCGGAATCAAATACCAAAACTTTAGTGGTTGGGTTTGGAGAAAGCATGTCTCCAAGTGAGAGCAAGACCATCAGTATACCCGATCTTTTAAGCATTACAGAAATGACTGCTAATCAAGGGAATGTTACGTATGATGTAAATGGAAAAGCTGTTACTATCAATGTTTCAGGAGGATTACCGTCAAGAACAGATACGCCAACCAAGACTGCTTCATCATCGAGGACCGGCGATTCCAGTAGTTTTCCGTCCTCTATTTCGTACACGGAGGGAGGGTATTTTGGTACTCTTTATGCGACTGGAAGTAGTTATGTTGACAGTACAACAACCATTCCTGGCGACAGCAAGTTGGCATATGACTCTCGTTCAGCTTCTAAGTGGGAATTGCTGCCGTCCTCTATCCCATATAACGATGGTGTTTATTCTGGTACGCTAACCTGGTCAAACAACCCGGTTTTATCTGGCAGTACATGGACAGTAACTTATTCCGGAACTGTGCAAAGCACCTCCAAAGTTAAGGAAGAATGGAGGCGGGATTATAGTGGAACAGTCTATGGTACTGCAACATGCTATTACGAATACTCTGTTACGGTAAAATACATACCAATTCCTACATCAACACCTACCATAGCTCCTACATCAACACCTACCGCAACACCTACAGTAACTCCTACAGTAACCCCTACCTCAACAGCTACAAACGTTACAACATTTAATGTTCAGTGGTTTTCTCTAGATAAAGATTATTATAATTATAGAGATACTAATGGTTTTGTAATGACAAATCTGTTTTCGTCTACAAATACGTGGATGTCTTATACTGTAAACGCTCCATATGATGGCTATGAAGTGATATTTCATGGTTGCAGCTATTTTAATCCCCATTATACCTCTATGAAAGTTGATGGTCAGTTGATTTCATATATTACATATGGTACAGGCTTAACAGCAGACTATGACGATGGAGAGAAGTTCAGAAGTGATGGCTTAATTAAGTTATCCAAGGGGAGTCATGTTTTCGAATATTATACAACTACGAACTATGAAAATGGAGTTATATATGAAAAAACTAAAGCTACTCCTACATCAACACATACTCCTACGCCTACAATAACCACTGCCTCAATACCTACTCCGACACCTTCACCAATGATTAAAGCATTGATGATTGACCCGCCCACTATGACAATAGTTGGTTTAAATAAACTTGGAGATATGTTGAAGGTTACTGCTATTTACAGTAATGGACCGGTGGATGTAACTTCTATTGCAGGCTATAGCAGCGATGATAGAAGTATAGCCGATATGGACAATGGTTTTGTGAAAAGTGGGACTCACTCAGGATCGACTACTATTAGAGTAAAATATCTAGGCGCTGAAGGAACATGTAAAGTGACAGTAGGAGATTCGACACCTACACCTAATATAATGCCTACGTCAACCCAAACATCTGCCGGTCTCCAGAAACCAGAGATTATAAGTCCGGTAGCAAACGCCATCGTAAATACACATGTAACAATCAATTGGAGCCATGTGACCGGGGTTGATCACTATCTGTTTTCATTAGTCAACCTAACAGATAATAAGTATATTGCAAAGAATATAGATATAGGCAATAAAGTCAATTATTCTGCCGTGTTAGAGCCTGGGAAAAAATATAGAACCTGTGTAGCAGCAGCAAATAAGTTGGAAACGGATGTGAATTGGTCATATGCAGTGGAATTCAGCGCATCTACTTATGTCACTCCTTCTGCGACTGCTACAACAACTCCTACAGTAACACCGAGCAAGCCCCCGTTAGTTCTTAAACAACCCAGTATCAATAGCCCATCAGCAGGGGCTGTAATCAACGATGAAACAGTAAAAGTCAGTTGGACTGCTGTTTCCAAAGCCACATATTATAAACTTGCCTTGACGGATCTAACAGCCGATAAGAAATCAGTTCATACTGTCAAAATAACGAATTTTACTCTCACGTTAACTGAGGGACATCAGTACAGCGTAAGTGTAGCGGCCTGTGCTCCGAACGCCCTTGATAGCTGGTCATCTGCACGGACGTTTTCAATTAACAAGTACCTTGTAGATATTAAAAATATCAAGTATGCAACCGAGTTGTATGATAAAAACGAAGTATTTCCTCAAATCGATATGAAATTAGAAAATAGCTTTACAGGATCATCGCGGAAATTCTTGATAGAAGTTTGTGTCTCACGTGATAAAAGTACATGGTATACCTATGCTTCGAAAGAAGTTGAAATGTCAAGAGGTGACTCAAGTATAAATTGCAGCATTGACTTTTCACAGAAGTTTAAATCTGAAGGTGACCTATATACAAAGGTCAATGCTTACTATTATGACAGTGGCACTCACCAAACGGTAAAAGTCGGTGAAGCAGATAAACCAGGTACAGATAAGGTCTATCAATCGTTACTGGATGATGTTTCTTATAAAAATTTGTATTTACATCCGAAGCAAAACCAGGACATCAAAGTGTCTTTTAATATTCCGTCAGGCATTGATACAAGCGCCTACAAAGTAGCTGTACAAACTAGAAAAGAAGGAAGTAATACTTGGAATTCTACATCTCAAGAAAACTTCAAAGGAACTGTGATATTAAACACAACATTTGAATCTAATGGGAAGTATTATACTCGTGTATCTGTATTTAAAAATAGTTCTGTTGTTTTCAGGAGAACTAAGGATCAGCCTGATTTTGTGACTGCAGGAAAAGATGCTAATTCAAGCAAAGCCGTCAAGGTTTTTGTTGATGACACGGAAGTGCCAGATGCCGAAATGAAGAACGGAATTACATGGGTTCCGCTAAACGGAAGCGCATCCAAACTTTGCTTACTCACGGCTTTTCGCATAGCAGGAGAATCATATACTAAGATTATATCCAAAGATAAAAATTCCATCGTCAAACAAAAATATTTTAGTTTCTGGCAGGATGGTGAAAAATCTCTGATAGAAATTCCTATTACCTTTGAATGGAAGGTAGATTCAAAGGGTAAGATTGATTATGTCACTTACTGGTTCTCGGATGGTAAAAAGCATAAGGCAAAAATTGTTGGTAAATCAATAGTTATTAGTAAAATGGATATGGAACTGCCTATAGTAAAAGTAAATATAGATGTTTTTAAGAAGTATGTTTATTCCAAAAAGACAACTTATGAATATTATGATCCGACTAATGGAAATAAAATATACTATTTGCCTCAGTTGGTTAATACTGCGGCCGCACAACGAAATCAAAATGAGTTCTTCTCTATGACGCTTTCCAAGCTGCCTGTTATACAACAAGCTTATGCTGGCGCCAATTTCCTAGCAGGTAAAGACGTAATTACCGGAGATAAGCTTACTTTTCAGGATCAAATCCTAATAGCCGTGGATTTATTCCCTGGGGGTGAGGAGGGTGAAGAGGCAATTTCCGGGCTTACCAGTATTAAAAGTGTACTCAAGCTAATTAAAGATACTGCAAAAGAACAAGTGAAAGAAAAAATGAAAGAAAAATTGGTAGAAGCGTTAGATAAGGCAGAAAAACAAGATGCGGATATCAAGCTGATTGCAGAAGCATACAGACTGCAATTGAAAAACGGAGAGGAATATGATGACTTTGAGACAGTCTTTTTACCTAAAGGCAGTAATTTATATCAACTAGTAGGAAGTTCAAATAAATGGTTTACTGACCTGGATGCCATGATGAAAAGTAATTATAGTTCTTCAAGCTTACATGGTGGGTTGCAGCTTCTGAATAATAGCAATAAAGTAAATGTCTATAAAGCGACGGAAGATATGACTGTTGCAGTTGCCACGGCACAAGCCAACTCAAAGCAGGGAAAGGGCGGCTTTACCCGGTATTTTGTGTCAGATCTAAATAAATTAAAACTTGTGGATCCAATATCGCCAATATACTTGAAAGATTAATAATAAGTAACATTCTATCCTGATAAGGCTATCAGCTAAAGTGTAAAGCGTGAAAAAATAATACAAGTATATTTTGTAGAAAGATGAAAGAAAGTGTAAATTCATTGGGATAATAGTAACCCAGTAATCAAATTATAAAAGCCGGAAGCATATCAATGTTTCCGGCTATATGTTTATCCAAAATATTTTTATACTTAGGCTTCCATTTGCTTATGACTTTATTTCTAAGCTCTTGGGGTTATAAGCTTGTTATACAAAAGGATGTAAAAAATCATAGATTTTCTAACATTTTTCTAACATCAGAAAAAAAGCTTATTTTGAGACTATTTCGATTCTAACGGAATGGTTTTTTTATTCTTCAAACAACTATTATGAAGAGGAAAAGATGAAGAGAATTATCAAGTAGTTTTAAGAATCTTTTTTACTTAGTATATTTTGCAATAAACATTTTACAACCATTTTTTATATTGCAAAATATATACCTTGATTCATAAGTTGCAAAAAGTTCAACTTTGATAGTAAATGCAAACGTATTAACTGCATTTTAATGTAAAATTTTTTTCGGAACTTATATAGTATATTACATATTTGATCGATTAATTTATATGGTATAATAATCTAAGAACACAGCGGGGAGGAATATTTTGGCTATGAAACGTTGTCCTAAATGCAACGAAGATAACTCAGATAATGCAATAGAATGTTCAAGTTGCGGTTACTTGCTCAATAATGCAGAAAAACAAAATTTGGGTGACAAAATGAATGTAGATACATTTTGTCCTAAATGTAATGAGAGAATTAAACCTGGGAGCAGAAATTGCAGCAATTGTGGTTCATTCATAGCTAAGACGCTTATTCCTAAACATCTGACAGGTTATGAAAACTCAGTGAAATGGAATAAAATTGGCGGTGGAACTAAAATAATATTTTACATCATAACCATTATAATTCCTATTGTAGGTATAATTATAGGTGTAATGAGTAAGATAAGTAAAAGTGAGGAGAGACGGGATTTTGGTAATAGTTTATTTATTCTAGGAATTGCTATGTGCATTGTTTACTATTTTTTACGGTTTATGCTATAAAATAAGATCAGTAACCGGTAATTAAAAATAAATATGAAATTTTTCAAAAACAGGAGGAAAAAACAATGAAGAGAATTGCGGTACAAGCACTGAAAACAAAAAAGTAACATGGAAATCCAGTAATGAAGATATTGCAACAGTTGATAGCACAGGTCATGTAACTGGAAAAGCCACGGGATACGCAAAAATAATATGTACTGTAGCAGATAAATCAATATCAAAGACATGCAATGTGTTGGTAAAATCCCAACAATACACACCTCCTCTTTTTAGTGGTTATGTTAGTCCCAATATAAATGCAGATAAATCAAATTTTAAAATCTCTATTGGAGAATCAGCTAATTATGTGACTTCAAACCCAAACGGATATTTTGAATTAAGTGATGACATGGTAAATACCAATCTTCCATGTGCACTGAAAATTTACAAAGATGGGTTTCTGA
>JAUZPS010000143.1 GCA_030705945.1 Bacillota bacterium | reverse complement strand
TTTTATTATCTTGAGAATTGTTTAATTTATCTATAATATTCTTTAATATAAGATTAATTTCTTCTTTAAAATCTCCCGCTCCATTATCTATTGAATTATATTTTAAATTACTAAATTTTGTATTATTCACATCTTGTTTTATATCATCGCTAAATAATAACTTGTTATTAATAAAGTCCCTTAATTTATCCTCTGAACTAATCCCGTCATCTTTAAATTCTTGAGACATCTTAATAAGACTATCCGGATCATTATCCAAAACATCTTTTAAAAAGCTTTTAACCAAACTATTATCAGATTTACTTATCCCCTGCTTAATCAAACTTATAGCATTTTCAGCTTTTACTAAATTTTTACCATCGATAAATTTATCATTAGAATAATCCATAGTCTTCTGTTGACTATTATTGCTCTCCTTAGTAATCTCTTCTTTAGCAATGCCTAATTTAGTAATTCCTTCTTTTGTAATCCCTTCTTTTGCAATGCCTAATTTTTCAAGCTCTGATTCGAGGTTATTTATCAATTCCTTGTCATCAAGACTGTCAAGAATTCCTTTTAAGCTTTCCAGACTCCTGCCAAGCTTATTATTGCTATCTAATAAATTATTTAACGCGGAGATATTTTTCTCTTCTATTTTAATTTGATTAGCCGAAAGAAAGGCTGCTTTTAATGGAGATAAATTGTTAAAGAATTTTAGAGAATCAAGAATGTTTTTAAAACTGTCTTTATTTATTGATGAGCTATAGGCTTTAATTGCATTTGCAATTTCCATGTTTTTATCGGTTGGATTTATATCTAGCGACTTAAGTTCAGTTTTAAGCTGTTCTTCAACGTTGCTGCCGCTTGGAGCATCATTTGACTTAAAGGTCTCAATAAAAAGTTGATTATCACTTTTATTTTTTACTATAAAATCAACAAGCTGCCCCTTTACAACCTCCAATGGCGCCATTGAAGCAGCCTTTAATACAGATCCATCCCTGAGCTTTAATACAAGCTCATTGGCAGATATATCAAGAATCCTCGCCTTGACAACGTCTCCGATATCAAGTTTTCCAGCTATTTCTTTTATATTTATGGATCCGGCGCTCATTCCTGCGCTAATATCTGTAACCTTCATAATTCACCTATCCGGTAAAATTTTTAGTGAAGCTTACTCTATGTATCGGACAAATTCCAAATTTCTTTATAGCTTCTATATGCTCCTCCGTTCCATAACCCTTATGTTTAGCAAAACCATATTCTGGATACTTTAAATCCATATCACATATAAGCCTGTCCCTGGTAACCTTTGCAAGGACAGAGGCTGCCGCGATTGAAATGCTTAACGCGTCGCCTTTAATAATATTTAACTGCTTCATTTCCAGATTATTTAGTTTAACAGCATCAATTAATAAGAGCTCAGGCTGAATTTCAAGGTTCCTTACCGCCATCTCCATTGCTTCTTTAGTCGCATTAAGTATGTTTATTTCATCAATGCGTTTATGATCTGCTTGCCCGATACCATAAAAAAGCGCTTCTTTTGTAATGATATCGAACAATTTTTCTCTTTTTTCATGGGTAAGCTTTTTAGAATCATTGAGCCCTTCAATAAATATTCCTTCAGGCAATATTACAGCGGCAGCAACAACCGGTCCAGCCAAAGGCCCGCGCCCTGCTTCATCAACTCCTGCTATAAGCTTGACGCCTTTTTTATATGCGTCCTTCTCAAAAGAGCTCATATTTTCATATCTTGCAAGCTCTTTATCTTTTGCCGCCTTCCTTTTTAAATATTTATCGATTAATTTATCTAAAGGCATTCCATTCTCTTCTTTGTAACAATAAAGCTTTTTTAAAGCCTCCTCAACATCAAGAGGTTTTATTTCTTCCTCAATATCCTTAATCCTCAGCTTGCTGGGCATCTTTATCACCCTCCTTGACACTAACAGGTTCACTGCATTTCTCCAGAGAAATTCGGCCAATTTTACCGCCCCTGAACTCATCCAATGCAATTGCGGCAATTCTGTATAAGTCAATTTCTCCTCCTGAAATAAGACAACCTCTTTTTTTACCAGCCATATTCAAAAGTTCCAATCCGGTAAACTCGCTTACGCTATCTAACTTATAACGCTGCGCCAACTTATCCGGATATATCTTGCTTAACCTTTCGAACAAAGCCGCCGCTACTTCCACAATATCGTAAATTTCATCCTTTATTGCGCCGGTAAACGCAAGATTAAAGCCGACTTCCATATCGTCAAATTTGGGCCACAGTATTCCTGGAGTATCTAGAAGTTCAATTTTTTCATTGATTCTGATCCATTGCTTGCCTCTTGTAACACCCGGCTTGTCCCCTGTAACGGCGCTGGCCTTGCCCGCGATTTTATTTATAAAGGACGATTTGCCCACATTCGGCACTCCTACAACCATTGTCCTAATAGGCCTGAAAATATAACCTTTTTGTTTCTGTCTTTCAATTTTATCCTTTACCGCGTCATTCAGCTTTGATTTAAGTTCATTAATACCTGTACCCTTTATGGAGTCTATAAAAATACTGGCATGGCCTAATGAATTATACCATTTGCTCCAATCTTTTGAAATCTTATCATCTGCAAGATCTGACTTATTAAATGCTATTACCCGCGGTTTTTCTTTAATGATATCATCTATTTCCGGATTCTTACTGCTTCTTGGAATCCTCGCGTCTAATAACTCAATGACAACGTCGACCATTTTTAAATTTTCTGAAAGGAGCCTTCTGGTCTTAGCCATATGCCCCGGATACCACTGTATATTCATTTTACCTCCAGCATATAAAAAATTGTACTTTTCTTTTTATAAAGATCCCATTTTATCAAAAGGATATATTCTAAAAACAGCCTTTCCTTTTACTTGGCTGATATCAATCAAGCCAATCATCCTGGAATCACTGCTCATCTCTCTATTATCACCAACTGCGAATATTTTATTTGGCGGAATTTTATCTATAGGAAACTTAAGGCCGGAAAATGCGTTGGTAACTCCAACTGCATAAGGTTCCACCAATTTCTTATCATTTACATAAACAGAACCATCCCTGATGTCAACTTTATCCCCCGGTACCGCAATAACCCTTTTTATATAATCCACTTCATCTTTTTTGGGTAGAATTTTATCATTTAAAGGCATATTGTCAAGGAAAGGAATCTCTGACTGGGTTCCTTCTTGAAATTTGAATACAACTATATCTCCTCTCTTTGGGAAAGAAAACTGGTATCCAAGTTTATAAACAACAAGACGCTGACCTGTAAACATTGTTTTTTGCATTGATGGACCATCTACCATCACAAATTCAAATACAAAGCTTCGAAGCAGCAAAGATACTATAAGAGCGACAACAATTACGCTGGCCCACTGAAGAACCTCTTTTAAAACGCTTTTTTTTCTTTTTGATTCTTTATTTTGTTCATCGCTTTTTTGCTCTTGTTTTTCAATTGTATCTCCATTATTACTGCCATCTGGCTCGATTGCTTCGCCTTCGTCTTGTTCAGATATGTTTTCCTGATCAGCGCTGCCTTGCTCATTTACATTAATATTTTCATCGCTGTTATCGGCAACATGATCATACGATTCTTGATTTGAAAGATCATTTTCTTTATTTTCAAGATCATTATTTTTATTTTCATTAAAATTGTTCATCTGTTATTACCTTAACTTTCTAAAATATAATAATATATATTAAAATCATTATTAATTACATTAATCAGAGCTAAATAACGAACGGTTTCAACGGTATTTTGCGACAGATAAATGTAAAAGATTAATTGGATTTTAATATAATCAGTATAAAACTAATTTTAGAGTTCTATATATCTATAATAAACAAATAACTTGTATTAAACAATTAACTTTTATTATTTTTTAAACAAATACCTTGAATTTTAAAGAGAAAATAATATTTTATTATAAAATTCAGATACAAAAAAAGGACTTTCGTCCCTTTTATTGTGTATTTAAAGCTATTCAGGAAACCTTAAAGGAACTTTAAGTATTTATTTTGATTTAACAATAAATAACTTTATCATTAAACTTGAGCAATTCAATTAACTATCAAATAAATACCTAAAAATTGCTTTAATTAATCCTTAGCTTCGATTCTTTCTTTAACTTTAGCAGCCTTTCCTACTCTATCACGCAAGTAGTAAAGTTTTGCTCTTCTAATTTTACCTTTTCTTATCAGATCAATATGATCAAGTTTTGGTGAATGTACAGGGAAAATTCTTTCAACGCCTACACCATAAGAAATTCTTCTTACTGTAAATGTTTCTCTTAACCCTTCACCTTTTTTACCGATAATTGTTCCTTCAAAAGCCTGAAGTCTTTCTTTGTTTCCTTCTTTAACTTTTACGTGAACTCTTACAGTATCCCCAACATTTAATTGTGGAAGATCAGTTTTTAATTGTTCATTTTCAATAGCCTTAATAATATCCATTTTTTCGTCCTCCTCTCTTGCCTAGAAGTTCATGCAGTCTTGCTGCAGCGGAACGTCCGTGATACATACTGGTGTATTATAACACAAGCTGCCTTTGTTGTAAATAATTTATTTTAATCTTTTAATATATCTTTTAATATAATATTAACTTGACAGTTAGATATCTATGTATATCGATAGATTTGTCTTTAATATAAAAGTGAATATATGATAAAATATTAATGATTATATTGGAAAGGAAAATTTATGATAAAGAAAAACATTATAAAAATTCTGTTTTGTATTTTAATTGTTAATTAAATTAGGTAGTATCAAAAAAATAACTGGTCAATTGGGCGTTTCAAAAACTTGATATAATGGGTTTTCGTCATATAAACTTGAACAAGGAATTTTTTGAAACGCCCTTATCGAGACTGCTGTCTTTGCAGCAGTACAACCAGAAAATGAAAAATTTCCTGCCATAGGATAAGATGCTATCAAGAATGACCAGTTAACTTTGTGTTATAATATAAAGATATTGAACTGTTATGCTAGTTTTATAAAGTAAGCGAAATAACTGAAATTAGGATATTTCAAGCGAAATTATATAAACTTTTCAGTTCGATATCTATTTAAAAAGAGACAAACAATAATGATTAAAATACCTATTGATGAAGAGGTTTATAAATGGCAAAGAAACAAGTGTTGCTCGGAATAGATAATTTCAGGAAGTTAATAGACAGTAATGGTTATTATGTGGATAAGACATTGTTGATAAAGGATCTGATAGACCGACCTGATCAAATAGTGCTTGTAACAAGACCGAGAAGATTTGGGAAAACATTGAATATGAGCATGTTGAAGTATTTTTTTGAACTTCCAGCATGCAGACAATTTGAGTTGGAACAAGAAGATATGAGTTATCTGTTTAAAGACCTGAATATTTTCAAATATGGAGAGGAATACATTCGGGAACTTGGAAAATACCCGGTTGTATACCTGACTTTAAAGAATGCAAAACAAAAAAATTGGGAAGATACATTGTACAACTTAAAATTAACTATAGCCAATGAATATAAACGCCATAAATACTTGTTAAGCGGAGAGGCGCTTAGCGAATATGAAAAAGAAGTATATAATGATATAATAAATATGAAAGCAGAAAAAATTGAATATACCAACGTAATATTGAACCTGACAGAATATCTGAAAAGATATTTCAAAGAAAACTGTATTGTAATTATAGATGAATATGATACGCCAATTCAATCAGGGTATACATATGGATACTTTGAAGAAATAATAGAATTCCAAAAAGGCATTTTGGTCAAAGGATTTAAGGACAATAAAGCGCTAAAACAAGGGTTGCTTACGGGAATAATGAAAGTGGCTCAGGAAAGTATATTCAGTGATTTTAACAATCCTCTGGTGTGTACTGTTCTGGCAGAAGAATTTTCGGACAAATTTGGTTTTACAGAAGCTGAAGTTAGGGAAATGGCTAAGTATTTGGAGTGCACTGAACATTTGGAAGATATAAAGAAATGGTATAATGGATATGTTTTTGGCATAAACACTGTGATTTACAATCCTTGGAGTATAATTAAATACATGTATAACCCAAGAAATGGTCTAAAACCATATTGGATAAATACAAGTGACAACAGAATGATAAAAGAAGTCATGCAGCTTGATAAGGCTGAAGGTAAAAAAGTTGTGGAAAGGCTTATTAAAGGAGAGGAAGTTTGTAAAGTAATAGAAGAGAATATAGTATATCAATCTGTAAAGGACAACCCGGACGTAGCATGGAGTTTTCTTTTACATGCGGGATATCTGAAGGCAAATAAAAAAGAAAATGTTAGAAATAAAACTGAATATAAGTTATTAATACCAAATATAGAAATACAAACAATTTATGAAGATGTGATAATAGACTATTTTAAAGAAGATGAAAACTCTTTGGAATATATGCAGAATATTATAAAAACCTTACATGAAGAAAATGTTGAGAAGTTTGAAAGGATATTAAGAGAGCTTTACTTGAAACAAGTAAGCTATCACGATGTAAAAAGTGTCAGAATAAGCATTGAAGATATAGAGGAAGTAGAACAGGATAAAAAATATGAAAGTTTTCATCATGGTTTTTTATTGGGGTTATTTGTATTGATGAGAGAACAATATACCGTTGAAAGCAATAAAGAATTTGGTTTAGGCAGACCTGACATGGTGTTAATACCGAAGAACACAAATGATGCAGCATACATATTTGAGTTTAAATGGGAGAGCACAAAAGGATCAAAGTCCATTGATAAACTTACTCAAGAGGCAATGAGTCAAATAATCGAAAAAAAATATAAGGAAGGGTTAGTCGCAAAATATAAACATGAAAAAATAATATGTATTGGAGTGGGATTTAAAGGAAAGTTGCTTAAAATGAAGCAATTGTAAAAGTTTTGACATCACAATGACAATGCGTAGAAAAAAAGCTGCTGAGTTCTAAGAATGTCAGCAGCTTTTGTAAATCCTCAAAACGAAATTTCCATTTTAATATATTAGATTAAACTATTCTATTGCTTTTAATGTTTAATCAGAAATGTATATCATCTACAAATATCAAATATATCATTAAGGTAAATATACTGGTGTAACAACAACGTTATCTATTGTTACTGTAGCCGGAACGGATGTTGACTCATGGCCGCTAATCTTACCAAAATTAAACTGGAACTGAGCCGTAGTTGTCGTTGCCGGCGCAGTAAACAAAAATGTATAATCCTTGTTACTTGTGGATATGTCATATTTATTTCCACCATAATACGTATAACCATTTGATGGATCTATGACTGTAACTTCCATAGCTTTGTCGGTATCTGCCGATGCATTGAACGATACTGCGTACACCCCATCCTTAGTAAACGAAAGATTGCCTTTTGTTACCTGAGGATCATAATTATTCAATGAAACAGAAGTGACATTAACAGATAGCTTTCCATCAGATACGCCTACTGTAGCGTTTCCACTGCTATGATATTCAGTCCAACTTCCTAAATCTGTATCAAAGTTTCCGTCGGTTATAATATTTGAAACTTCAACCAGCCTTATATCATCAATACTTACTGTAGCATTTACCGAAGTAGATAAATTACCCGCGATTTTACCAAGGTTAAATTGCAATGATGCTGTGGTAGTTGTTGCGGGAGCAGTAAATGTAAATGAATAATCCGAGCTTGATGTTGAAACGGTAAAAGTATTTCCACCAAAGTACTGATAATTGTTATCAGGATCAATTACACATACTTCCACAGCTTTGTCAACGCTTGATGACGCGTTAAATGTTACAATATATGTCTTATCTTTAGTAAGAGAAAGATTGTTTCTCTTAACCTGAGGTTCATAATTATTATCTCCAACTTTAGTAACATCAGCTACCATTTTTCCATCTGTCGCGTTTAATGTAATAGCTCCTGTTCCACCATAAGATTCCCATGAACCTATTCCTGAATCAAATGTTCCGTCAGTTATGATATTTGTAGCGCCATTATCATTATCATCGTCAGGAGTTACAACAGGTTCAGGAATAATGGGAGCAATTATTGACTGGAAATTCTGACAGTAGATATCATCAACTTCTGTCATTCTTACGTTGTCTAAAAATACATCGTGGACTGACGTACCTATCGCGCCTGATACATTTCCGATTGAGAATGTCAAAGTACAGTTTGTATCTGTTGCGCTCATCGGAAAATCAATAATATAGTTTTTCATTGTATTAGTTATATCCAAATCCATTGTAAAGTACTTTGAATAGTCCGCCTTGTCAACAGATACCCTTATAGTTCTATCAATCGTCGACTTAGCGTCAAAGGATATACGATATAACCGTCCTTTCACAAGACTGATGTTTGACTGATTGACTCCAATACTCCATGGATTTGCGCCCGCAGCGTTAATTGCAACCTTTAATTTGCCATCTTCAACAGATTTTGTTGAACTTGCGTTTTCGCTTGATGTATTCCAGTAAGACCAGTTTGAAGCCGAAGGAGTCATATATCCCCCTAGAACTAGGTCCTTAGAGATTTCAAACCAGTCAAGATTTACAGCATCTCCATAGATGTTTATATCTTGGACACCCGCTTCAAGATGCACCGAATTGGTTACGTTAACCCAGTTCGCATTACCTCCTGTATTAGGTAAAGTTTCTTTGTTATTAGTGTCAGCTAAACTAAGCCATCCGGTATTACCATTGGTCGATACTCTGTAGGATATTACATAGTCACCTGCTTCTGGTACATTTATGCTCTTTGTGATATAAGAACCTTCTCCAAATGTGACATAACTGCTATGAGGAGTTATCGATCCTTGAGCGGTAGCGCTTTCCGCCTCTACATGAATATCCTCGCCACTAACAACACTTCTCATAGTAACATTATCTATGTATACGTTAGCCGCGTCTCCACCAAGTTTAAATTGTAGTTGAGCTCTAGTGTTCGTAACATCCGCCATAGTAAATTTAAATGTATACCTTGTCATATCTGTAGTTAGGTTGAAGGATTTTTCTGTTGAATAGCTAACAGCAGGGTCAGTACTACTTCCCACATTCACATTAATACTCCTGTTGGAAGCAGCCCTCGCATAGAAACTTACACTATATTGTTTTCCGTTTTCTATATTTAAACCACTCTGTGAAAGGACTATTGAATCTGGATCTGTTCCTTTATTTGTTATATCTGTCTGGAATTCACGATGGTAAATGTCAGAATTTACATAACCGTCCGCATCAGCGTCACTGGCTTTAAACTCCCAGAATCCCATGCTCTTTGAACCTTGGTCAAAGGTTCCGTTATAAATTAGGTTGCCAGATGGCAGCTCATCTCTAGGAGTATTTGGATCTCTTGGAAGTTTCTCAACTCGGACATTATCAATCCAAACAACGTTTCCTTCAGTTGGTCCATCTTTTCCCACATTAAATTCAAGCCTTGCGCTTGGATTTGTATCACCATTCATCTTGAAATCGAATGAATACTGTTTAAGCGATGTTGTAAGCGCTATTGACTGATCTCCCGAATAGTTCGCCCAACCACGGTCACCCTCTGAACCGAGTTTTACATTTATATCCCTTGGTGTAGCAGCTTTGGCGTCAAAGGTTACACGGTATGTATCCGATTTCTCAACATTAATAGGTTTTTGATAGAATTGAACAGAATAAGTGTTTGGACCCGGATCTGATATGTCTATCTTTAAGGCTCCGGAATCATTTGATGCTA
>JAUZPS010000142.1 GCA_030705945.1 Bacillota bacterium | reverse complement strand
GGCTTTCAGGGTTATTTACGATTTTGTAAAGACTAAAATACATTTCACCTTCGCTATAGTGAACTTTGGCATAATTGATAGGATAACTCTCCGCTGTCCACACCTTAAGGGCTTCAGAATAACATTTTAATATCTTTGAAAGGTTCTCTTGGTTTGAGGTTATCTCCAAGAGCGACTTGTAAATATTGCCTAAATTATACTGTATAAGAGCGTACGAAGCGGGAGAAGCATCGATTGAAAAAGACTCTAGCGCTTTTAAATATATAGCTTCAGCATTAATCAAGCAATTATTGGCTTCTTTGGCCGAACCTAACGCAAGATATGCTTTTCCAAGATTGAATTGTATAAGAGCATAATCAATAGGATATCGGTCGACAGTATAAAACTTTAGAGCTTCGTCATATTGCGCTAAAGTCATTTTTAAATGACTATCATCACCAGTGTTTTCAGCTAAAATCCTGTTTGCGTTAGCAAGATTGTTCTGAATAATTTCATAATCAGCCGTATCTTCATTATTCTTATAATATAAAGCGGCATCATTATAACATTTGATTGCGTTAAGGATATTGCTGTTTGAGCTCTTGGATTCTGCCAGCAAACTGTAAGCGTTACCCATATTGTTCGCTACGCGGGCATATAAATCAGGCATATCTTCAGACGATATGTTTTCAATAATCTCCTTATATTTTTTTATCGCTTCATCAGGCTCATTAAGGCTTAAAAGTCTGTCCGAATAACTGACCATATCATTAATCGTAGCTATACTGCAGGGCTCAAATATGTTTACAATAATTCCATCTCCAGCAATTACTACATTATTTACTCCATTTACCGTTGCACTGCTTGCTCCCTCGTCAGATACAATAATAAGGTTATCTTTTTTATTCCACTTGACTTTGAGGCCCAACTTTTGTGTAATAAATTTTCTGGACAAATAACTTTTGCTTCCAATGATGATCATTGGAGAATCCATTAAGCAATACTGATCGTTTTCATACAATTCTTTGCTGTTAACATTAAATTTGATGTTGTCATCTTCTTTGACGCATGTTATACAACGCAGTTTTGAATTCCATTGAACCATCCAGCCCAGAGGTTCATAGACCGATCTTAAAGGGATATATACAACTCCCTTAACCGTCTTAGGAGCTGTATCAGTGATTTTAAAGCTCTCTACCGTCAAGTTTATATTTTTTGCTTTAACATCAAGACTATGTACGGATATCATTATTCCAATACAGAGAATATATATTATAATATTGATTTTAGCTTTCATTATTAAACCCAATCTTTAAATGAGAATACGCCCAAATAACCTTTCAGTTACTTTCGAAACCAATTGAATTTTGATTGCCCGAGACTATAATAACATGGTTTCCGCTATTATTAATTGTCGTTTTATTTGAATTATTAACAGTTGTTTTTGTCGTTTTATTACTTATTTTTGTTTTATTGCTTATATTATTAGTGACTTTCTTACTAATATTTTGAGAGTTATTTTCCATATCAGGCGCTTTGCTGTTCTTTGGCGAATTTACAGGCGAAGGTCTGGGTGATTTAACAGGCGTTGCTTTGACTTCATGAGTAGGAGAAAATACCGGACTCTCTACAACTTTAATTGAGTTAATGTTTTTATTGTTTAAGACTTTCAGATCTTTTCTTTGATTGATATTACTGCCATGGGAAAATACAAGAGCTAATGTAGAAACTCCAATTATGAGTATGATTCCCATAACACTTGCTTTTTTAAGATACCTAGGGACTCTTGCAAGGGGATTGTTAGGAGTAATGCTAATTTTTCCGTCTAATTCCATACCAGAATCGCTGGAAACTTTAATATATTTTGTTTCGCGTTCTTCAGGCATTACCAAGTCAAACTCAAGTGTGCCCTTGTAACTTCTATTCTTATTTTTTATGTTTCCAGAAATATTGTTTTTCTCAGAACCCTTTTTGTTTTTATAGCTTTGCGGCTCAAGATCGGATTCATTAATTGAAATAGCTACGCTTAGAGCTTCTTGTAAAAACTCTGTGAAAGCTGACGCATTTAAAATTATGTTCTTAATGTCTTCTTTGAGAGGTTCATTTACAATTAACTTCTCGATATTGTCCCTTATTATCTTTTGCTGCGATAAGGTAGACTCATTTACTACAAATTCTACAATTTTTGATATATCATCATTTCTAGGAATGGCCTTATTGTTCCGCCACTTCGAAATAATTGATTTATCTTTTAACAAGTATGTGTGAGCTAGAATGTCAGCATTTTTCTTTGTAATTTTGAATATGATTTCCAATACTGTTTTAATGTTGTATTCACATTTCATTACAGCATCTACCCCCCCTCTGGTATTTTTTGTATACGCCTTCGAAGTTATATTCTGGAATATATAAATTTTATCTACAAAATTCTTAATTGTCAAATTTTATAGAAATATTAAAGTAAATTTAACTTAAGGTAGTATCATATCAGCCTATTCCAATATCTGTCCATAATCTGTCAAATCTTTTTTTAACTTAGTATATGCTACATTCTGAACGATGCAAGAATTTTCTTCAATTGCAATTTTAGCTGCCGCCACAGCTGATTCAGCCATAATCATAAAAGTTGGCTCCATTCTGATAGCTCCATAGGCAACATGGGAAGCTGACATAGCAACAGGTACAAGAAGATTTGTACATTCGTTCTTTTTAGGGATTATAGATTTAAAACTTATTGGAAAACGAGATTTATAAATATTCGAAAAAATGCATCCTTCATTCTGAACATACTTTACGTTATTGTATTTATCAGCGCGAGCGAATCTCTGGACATTGTGTGAATCCATAGGGTATGACGCAAGTCCTATGCTGTCTTTTGCAACTTCGTCGCCGACGCAGTTGTGTTCTGTCATGACATAATCTGAAATCATCCTTCGAGCTTCTCTTATATAAAGTTGATACGGCCAGTTGTTATTATCAACAAACTCATCTTTGGCAAGCCCGTATTTTTTATAAAAATCTTTTATATATTTTGGTATTCGAGAGTCATCAGAGAATTGAAGGGTCCACAAAAAGCCTCTCTGATAGTCTTCCTGTTTTTTAATTATTGTTTCTCTTATATCGTAGCCAGAATTCGGATATAAATAATTAAATCCAATAAAATCAGTTGAAACCGGTCCGCAGTTATTAGCGTCAATTTTGTTGTTTGGCAGCCTGTCAAGGCAAAAGAATGTATTTAAGCTTTTATTGAAATTATGTTCATTCAACCTTCCGGTTTTCTCAGCATCAATGTATCTTAATAAAAGTTCATAATCATCTTTATTATAATTTTTAGGAGGCTCCACATAGTCCCTGATTCCATCGTTATTGTCGTCCTTATAATCAACCATATTTGAAATATTATCAGTAAGGCACATTCTGAAACAGTAAGCCTGCACCCCCTTATCTCCAGTCCCTCCTTCTGTATCTAGCTCTTTGATTCCATTTATATAACCAAGCTTAGGGTTGTTCTTATCAATATACGGATCAATCCCAAATGGCAGCTGTCGATTTGAAGATGAGTTTTGATATTGAACGCCATTATATTTTTCATTATACAAGCCGTTGCCTTCTCGTCCAACGGTGTATGATACTCCTGCTTTTGCCATCAGATCTCCTTCATATGACGCGTCTATGAATATTCTTCCATTTATCACATATCCGGATTCGGTTTTTATTGAGTTAATACTGTGATTGTATACTTCGACGCCATTATTAAGATTTAGCCTATCATATACTACAGTGATATTTTCTTCTTTTAATAATTCTTTAAATATGTCTTCCGCAACATGAGGCTCAAAAGTTTTATATTTATTAATTCTGATTATTTCCTTTTTAGCGTCATCGCTGTATACGCCATGGTTTTCATATTTTTTAAAATAATAAATTATCCCTCTTAAATAATATTCTTTTGCCATGCCTCCAATTGCTGTCCAATCCTTTACATCAACTAAACTTAGTCCTGATGAACTCATTCCTCCAAGATGATTATCTTTTGATATGAGAGCAACTGATAATCCAAGCCTAGCTGCTTTGCATGCCGCAATTACTCCTGCTGATGTCCCTCCATAGATTACGACATCATAAACATTACTTCTGACTCTTGTATTATTATTTATTAAACTTAATTGATCTGCTCCCTCGCCAATATATTCACCTGTTTGTAAATTGCGGACATTCTCAACTAGAATGAATTCTCCAAATTTAGATGTTTCAAAATCCAATGAATTATTTTTTTGGTCTAAAGTAGTTTTAAGAACTTGAAAATTATTCATTTCATCATCATATCTCAATGCGATAAGTTTATTTATATCAAATCCATTAATTAATAGGGGATTGTATCTTATTGTGATTTTTCCTGATGAATATTTTGTTACGGTATTTATATATAAAGGTTCACCAATATATTTGGATATGTTTAACGGAAGCTTTTTAAATCCATACGCTTTTGAAATTATACTAGATGGCTTAGTTCCTTTCTTGCAAACTATACTTAATGTTACATCTTGAATGAATTTGGGCGCGTTAACTTCCGACAAATGCTCTTTAATGTCAACAAGCTGAAAGCGCTGTTGCGATTTATTGTTGAAGGATGATAATATGATTAAAAACACTGTAAATAGGACTGCGCATGTTGCAATTACTCTTTTATTCATTAATGTACTGCCTTTCATATAAAACTACTAAGGAATGGTTGAAAAATTACTTCCGATTCTGAGCGGGTGTATTAACTGCATTTTTAATGTAAAATCTTTTTCGTAACTTATATAAATTAATTTAACAATAGAAATTATAACATAAACCTTATAAATTTTGGGATGTTTTAGTTGATTTTTTATAATTAGCGCTGACAGACACTTACAGATAAAACTTGATTTTATAACCATTAACAGGTAAAATTACTATATTGAAATCAATTAACTTTTACATTTATCTATATACCAGAAAAGCGTTCGTTATCTTGCTCCGCTAAATGTAAGATTAATAATGATTTTAATATGTAACAAATAAACAATTCTAATAAACCAAACTTACCTCAATAAAAAACATGGAAGGTTAGCTATGAAAAATACCAAAAAAATAATTATATTTTCATCACTTATGGCATTATACTTCTGGATTATGTCATTCACAGCCTTTGCCGCTAGTTTCATTGACTATTATGAAAAGGGGAATTCTCTTTTCGATTCCGGCAAATATAAAGAAGCTATAAGCTATTATGAAAAATCCATCAATCTTAATAAGAATATACCTGAAGTTCATTACAATAAAGCGCTTGCATTGTTTAATTTAAACAAGTTAAGCGACTCGATTAAAGAGTGTGACATAGTTATAAAACAGAATCCTAAAATCATAAATTCTTATATTTTAAAAGCCATCGCTCTTAACAATCTGGATAAATTCAGCGAGGCAAACTCCACCTGTGATAAAGGTATTAAAATAAACCCTAATATTTCTCAGCTATACATAAGTAAAGGATATGCATTGAACAATCTTAAAAGGTATCAGGAAGCTCTTAAAATATTAGATAAGGGCATCAAGCTAGCCAAAAATGATAAAGAATTACTTTACTCCGCATATATTTATAAGGGAATTGCATTGTTTAAAACTGGAGAAAGGGATGAAGGTTTAAATTCTTTAGATAAAGCTATAAAAATGAATCCAAAGGCAAGAGACGCTTATCAAGCTAAAGGTACTATTTATTCTGATATGAATAACTATGAAGAAGCGATAAAGCTATTTGATAAAGTTATAGAATTAGACCCAAAGTATACTCTGGCATATGTAAATAAAGCGGCTTCATTAGTTGTATTGGGGAATTTTGAAGAGGTTATTGAGAATTGCGACAAGGCGTATAGTCTAAATACTGCTAATCTGGATGATATAAACTCTATAATCTATGTAAATAAATCGGCTGCGTATTTAGGATTGGGACAGCTTGATAAGGCTATGGAATCAGCTGAAAAAGCTATTGAATTAGACCCTAAAGATTCAATGGCTTATATAAATAAGGCTTCAGCGTTATATGAATTTGAAAAATTCGACGAAGCGTTGGAAGCAGTTAATAAAGCAATTGAGTTGAATCCTTATTCCGGACTTGCATACGCAAATAAGGGCTGCGCGCTGACAAAACTGAATGAATATAATGATGCTCTCAAAGCCTGCGACAAAGCTATAGAACTTGAACCGCAAAATAATGAAGTAATGGCGTTGGCATATGCAAATAAAGGTTTGGTTTATGTCAATATTAGTGATAATGAAAAATCTCTGGAGTTTTCTAATAAAGCAATCGATTTGAAGCCTAAAAATAAAAGGACGCTATTAATTGCATACATAAATAAGAGCAGCGCTCTAGGAAGCGACGGTAAATTCAAAGAAGCATTGGAAGCTTCCAATGAAGCGATAAAATTAAGCCCTAAAAAATGTGAGCCTTATGCAAACAAAGGCCTTGCGCTCATTGGCCTTGAGAATTATGAAGAGGCTTTAGAGGCAGGTAAAAAAGCAATAGAGATAAAGCCTGACTTTTATTTGGGATACTATGTTAAAGGTGTGGCTTTGGATAAAACAGATAATTCAAAAGATGCTATTGCGGCGTTAGACAAGGCTCTTCAACTGAAACCTGATTTTAAAAAGGCAGAGCTAAAAAAGAATGAGATATTATCGAAAATTGCAATGAAAAAGTTTATGATATTCCTTCTCGCTATAGTGATTCTTGGGCTAATAATTTTGGGGTTGGTTATAGTAATAGTTAAACATAAAAGAAAAAAGAATTTGTCTATGAATGTTAATGAACTATACCGGGATATAAGCCGATAAAATAAACTTGATAAAAACGAAGAGCAGCCGTACATCAAGCCTGGCAGTTTGTAATAAAGAAGCGCTTTTTAACTAAGGGCGTTTCAAAAAACTCCTTGTTCAAGTTTTGTATGAATAATTCTAAAGGTTAAAAAGCGCTTGCCTTTTTATACTTTGAAATATGAAATTGAGTTATTTAGCTCCTGAGCCATTTTACTTAAAAGCTTTGAATGCGAGGAGACTTCGCCGATTCCTTCAATTTGCTGCTGTGTTGTTGCGGTTATTTCTTGTACGGTAGCGGCAGTTTCCTGAGAAACAGAAGATATATTATTTATAGCTTCAAGACTCTTAATACTGGATTCAAGTATTTTGTTTACCGATACCTCGAAAGCCTTTGTGATATTGGTTATGTTTTCCATTGAATTGAATATCTCTTTAAATGAGTTATCCGTTTCATTAACTGCGCTTAGCTGCTCGTTTACTATTTCCTGAGTTTTATTTGCAGATATGAACGTAAGATCCGCCTTTTGTTGTATATTCTGAATCGAATTATTTATGGATGTTAACGAGTTCTTGGTCTGATCAGCAAGTTTTCTAACCTGTTCAGCGACAACTGCAAAGCCCTTGCCCGCTTCTCCTGCTCGAGCTGCCTCTATAGCTGCGTTTAATGAGAGAAGATTGGTCTGTTCAGAAATATTGCCGATGAATTTTACTATCTTTTGGATTTCTTTCATATCGGTATAAAAAGAGTTTATTTGATTAACTATATCTACTGATACCTTACTGTTTTGAACTGATTTTTCATTAAGCGCTTTTACAGATTTGAGCGCATTTTGGCTCAGATATTTAGTATTGTATATTATTTCAGACACGGTTTCCATATCTTTACCTACTTTTTTAATATCACCAGATAGTTCAGTAATATATTCTAGAGTCTTATAATTATTAACCGCCTGTTCGGAAGTGCCTTTGGCGATTTCATCCATACTAATTGCAATTTGCTCCGATGATGTATAATAAGTATACGACATTTGACTTAACCTTTCAGAGCTTGATAAAACCTGATTTGATGAGGTGTTTACCCTTGTTACAAGCTGTCTTATATTTGCTAGCATATCGATGAAGTTGTTGCTCAGATCTGATATTTCATCCTTGAAAGTATCATTTATTGTAATGTCTAAGTTCCCTTCCTTTGCTTTTCTCATAAGAGCTTTAAGCCTGGTTATAGGGCTTGAAATACTTCTGGAAATGAAAATTGATATAATTATTGCCATTATGAAAATAAATAAACTTACATATATAATAGTATTCCGTATGGACAACGATTCACTTTGTATAAAGGCGGAAGGAATATATGAAACAACAAACCAATTTGAGTCAGGAATTTGAGCGTATAAATATAAATAGTTTGTACTGTTTTCATTCAAATATATATGTCCTTTTTTTATTGTGTTATCCTTCGAAGCTCCTGAATTTTTGGTTTCTATCAGGCTTTTTAAATGATCAGTCAACTTTTTATTATTATATTGAGAATTCATTTTCATTTTATCAGGGCTATTGCTGGAGATAATTATTCCCGAAGTATCAACAATAAATATGTCCTTGGAGCCTTCAATGTTTATGGACTTGTATATATTTCCAATGTAAGAATCATCTAAAAATATTACAAGCGTTCCTAAAGGAGTGTTTGTAAGGTCATTGTATAGCTGGACAGCTGCTATGATATAATCATCTCCGTTTTTAGTGCCCTTCTTTACCATCCATACATATTTTCCTTTCGCCTGTTCAGCTATTGATTCAAATTCTTTTTCCAAACCAATAAATTCAGAGCTGATATGGTAACCTGAAGCGCCTGCTAGATAGTGACTTTTTGTAATATAAAGAGCTCCTTCGCAGCCGTCTACTACTGTAGGTGACAATTTTTGCACAATTAGTGTGTCTAGTGACTGGGCTGCGTCATTTTCAGAAATTTTACCCTGATCATATCGATTGATAATATCGTTGAATTCTTCAGTTCTTGCAAGCTCTTTTCCGCCTGCTTCTATAAAAAACAGAAGATTTTTAACATTCTGGCTGAACTGTGACATTATTTCGCTTGAATAGGATTGCGTTTTTGATTGAGCGGCAGAGCTTGCCTTGCTATAACTCAATATACCAATGATTAGCAAGGGGACGCCGGTCAACAGAATAAAAAATAACAGAAGCCTTCTTTGAATTTTTATATGCCTTGAATATTGAGAGATTGAATCTAGTAACTTCATGAGCTGCGAAAGTAGTTTTGAAAAATTACTTTTGATACCAGGTGGCAATTTTTTGAAAACATACATAAATAAAACCCCTTTTCAATATATTTGTGTTGTGACGTTATGACGAAAGAGAATAAGTCCAAGGGAATGTGAAAATATAAAGTCAGAAGATTATTCTGTTTATATTAATATCGGATAATTATTTATGCTTCTTTAGCTCTGATTTAGAAGTTTAAAAGCTTAGTGAGTAATATGGAAATCATCCATTAATCTACACACAATAGCATATACCCAAATTATTATCCCCATAGATATTATCTCTGTAATTTTATTCAATCAGCTGAGAAGCGCCTTGGAATGAAGGCGCTTCTCAGCTGATTGTTTTGATAAGATAATAAATTTAATTATGCTAAAATCATTAATAATCTTACATTTACCAGAGCAAAATAACGAACGGTTTTAACGTTATTTTGAGATAGATAAGGGCGTTTCAAAAAGTTCCTTGTTCAAGTTTATATGACGAAAACCCATTATATCAAGTTTTTGAAACGACCAGTTGCTAAGTTTTTTTTGATACTTTATAAAAAGCAATTAATCTTTTACATTTGCCTATCGCAAAATAACGTTAAAGCGTTC